>CAXTFM010000023.1:0-20310 GCA_964243435.1 uncultured Beijerinckiaceae bacterium | reverse complement strand
GGCCACGTCTGCGCGTCCCCCTGAGGTCGATGAAGTCGTCGTCGCCCTGCCGGTTGAGCGTGTGGACGCCATCGGCGCCCAGGCCGGGCGGCACGGGTACGGCGCCGATACGGCTTTGCCCGTAGTCGTCCGGCGTCAACCGGTCGACGCGCAGGATGACGACGCCGTCGCCGTAGCCGCGCCGGCAGTCCTGGGCGACGCGCATGAGCGCGCCGTCCTCGTGCCACATGCGCCCGGCGGGGCGGGCCGCGCCGGCATCGATGAGGACGGGATTGCGCGCGTGCGCGACCCACGGCCCGCGCAGCGCCGGCGCATGGAAAATCATGAGGCAGTCCCAACTCGACCCCGGCGGCTCCGCCGACGCCGCGAACAGCCAGTAGCGGTCGCCGTGCCGCACCAGGGTCGCATCGGCAAGGGCGACGCCGTCGAGCAGCACGCCATCGAGGGTCCAGCGCAGCGGGTAGGGGTCCGCCCGGTACAGCTCCACGCGGCGCGCGGCGCAGGTTTCGGGGATCATGTAGGTGTGGCCCGCCTCCGCGAAGACGAGGGGGTAGGACAGGTGGTAGGGCCGCTCCAGCACCATCGTCGGCCGGGCGAAGCCGTCCTGCTCCAGCGCAGCGGCGGAGATGACGCCCTTCCTGCTGCCGCTCGGGTAATCTTCGAAGAAGACGTGGGTGCGCCCGCCCTCCGCGAAGGGAAAGGGATCGGCGTAGTAGCGCCGGCCGTCGTCGCCGAGGATGCGGAGCGCGTCGCAACCGTCCGCGCCGCCGCGCCGCCGCGCCGCCACGCGCCAGTGCTCCTCCCTGCGCAGGACGCGACGCGACGCCTTGGCCGCGACCGTGCGCGCGAGGAAACCGAACGGCGTCGCCAGGGGGAAGGGGACGCGGCCCGGCAGCGGCGCCACGTCCGGGACGCTGCCGCGCGGCAAGGAGAGCGCCGCGACCAGCAGGGTGACGAGGCGATCGTGGACGTCGTCGAGGGAGCGCGCGAGCGACAGCGGCTCGCCGAGCGCGGGCAGCGCGGCCGCCACCGTCGTGAGCCCGGCGGGGGCGGCCTCCGCGACGGCGAGCACCGGGGCGCAGCCTTCGAGCAGGCGCGCGAACAGGCGGTGCTCGCCCGGCGCGCCGTCGAACAGCGGATGAAGCGAGCCGGGGCCGCCTTCACCGCCGTCGAGGACCAGGGTGGGCCAGATGGCGTCCGCCGGCGCCGGCGGCAGATCGGGGACGACCGCCTCCATCGAGCGCGCTGCGCGGCCGAGCAGGGCCTCGATGCGCAGCACGGTCGCGATGCCGGGGCTTGGCCGCGCCGCCCTGCCTTGCCGCAGCGCCACGCCCATCCCCGTCGCGACCAGCACGGCCGCGAGCCGCGCGTGCCAGCGCCGGGCCGGCGCCGGCAGCTGAAGGACGACGCCCGGTCGGATCGTCACGCCGGGGCGCGCACCACCTAGGGCGCCCGGCGCCGGGGGCGGACCATCTGGTAGGCGGCGACGAGGTGGGGCACCTGGTGCTCCCACGACAGCTCGCGTTCGACGCGCTCGCGGCCGAAGCGCCCCATGCGCTCGCACCGCGCCGGGTCGTCGAGCAGTTCCTCGATCCTGGCGGCGAAGTCGACGGCGTCGTTGGCGCGGGCGTAGAGCGACGCGTCGAGCGCGGAATGGCGCCCTTCGACGACGTCGAACTGCACGATGGGCTTGCCCATCGCCATGTACTCGATGATCTTGTTCATGGTGGACTTGTCGTTCATCGGGTTCACGCGGTCGGGGTTGACGCACACGTCGGCCGACGACAGCACCGACTTCAGCACCTCGTCGGACACCCGGCCCGTGAACGTCACGTAGTCGTCGAGCTTGAGCCTGGCGGCAAGATCCTTCATCGCCGCGAGCGAGGGTCCCGACCCGACGATGCAGAACTGGATGTCGGTGCGCCCGCGGGGCCCCACCAGCTCGGCCACGGCGGCGAGCAGCAGGTCCAGCCCTTCCTGCTCGCCGATCACCCCGACATAGCCGACCAGGTGGCGGCGGCCGTTGAACAGGGCGCGGTCGACCGCGACGCGGCCGAACTTGGACAGGTCGGGGCCGCTGCGCACCTTGAACACCCGGTCGGGCGCCATGCCCCCGCGCTCGATGGCGATCTCGCGGTAGCTGTCGTTGGTGGCGATCGACACGTCGGCCAGCATGAAGGTCAGGCGCTCGCACAGGCGCAGCGCCCGCCAGTACAGGTCGCGGCGCTCGAACTTGGCCTCGTAGAGTTCGGGGTTGAGGTCGTGGTGGTCGAACAGGAAACGCTTGCCCATCAGCTTGAACGGCAGCGCGACCAGGAAGATCAGGTCGGGCGGGTTGCAGGCGTGGATGACGTCGAAGCCGTGCCGGCGCCACACCTTCCACGCCAGGGCGAACTCCTTGACCAGCGCCGTCGCGTATTCGCGGAGGTAGCCCCCGGCCGAGGCACCCTCCGCCGGCAGGTCGTGACGGTAGATGTGAACGCCCTCGATCTCCTCGTAGTCGGCGAGGAAGCCGCGGGCCTTGGGGCAGATCACCGCCACGTCGGCACCGTGGCGCTTCAGCGCGAGCGCCTCCTGCCACACGCGCCGGTCGAAGGGCACGGGGAGGTTCTCGACGATGATGAGGGTCCGCAGCCCGGCCAGCGCCGGGGCGCCTGATACCTCCGCTCGCGGAATTTCGGGACGGGCGGCGACCGCCGCGGCGGGTTCCGCGTCGGCGGGTGCGATGCTCACAGGGTGCTCACGTCCTTGATGCGGGCGCCGCGCAGCTTGAGCGAGCCGGCGGTGCCGTTGGTGTCCACCACCAGGTCGAACGCCTCCGCCTCGGCCGCCTCGCGCCCGACCAGCAGGCTGCCGAACGAGGGGAGGTGCATGAAGGCGTAGCCGAGGTTCTGCCCGATGAGCTTGCGCGGGTTCAGCGTGGGATCGAAGACCGACAGCTCGAAGCCGGCGTGGAGCAGCTTGCGGGCGAGGTCGACATAGGGGCTTTCGCGAAGGTCGTCGCTGTCGCGCTTGAACGCCAAGCCGAGCATGAGGACGCGCGCCTTCGCCGGCAGCCCACGCGTGCAGTGCTCGAACAGGAAGTGCTTGTGCGCCTCGTTCGAGCGCAGCAGCGAGTCGATCATGTGCAGGCCGGCGCCGACATCAGCGCCGATGTATTGCAGCGCCCGCACGTCCTTCGGCAGGCAGGAGCCGCCGAACGGTCCGCCGGGGCGGAAGTAGTAGGGGGAGATGTTGAGCTTGGTGTCCGACACGAAGATCCTGTGGACGACCTTGGGATCGATGCCGAGGCTCAGGCAGGTGCGGCCGATCTCGTTGGCGAAGGTGATCTTGAGGGCGTGGAAGGTGTTGTCCACGAACTTGGTGAGTTCCGCCTCCCTGTAGCGGGTGTTGAAGACGGGGGCCGACAGGCCCTCGTTGACCCGGTCGAGGAGGCGGCACGACTCGCCGTCCGCCGTGCCGACGACGATCTTGGGCGGATTGAAGTAGTCGTCGATGGCCACCGACTCGCGGAGGAACTCGGGGTTGTAGACCAGTTCCACGGCCTTCCGTCCGGCGCCGAGGACGGAGGTGAAGATGGGCGCGATGAGTTCCTCGATCGTGCCCGGCCGGAAGGTGCTGCGGTACACCACGGCGAGGGGCACAGCACGGTCGGGGTCGATGGCCTGGGCAATCTGCCGGGTGACGTTGGCGACGTAGGACATGTTGTGCGAGCCGTCGGGGCCGCTCGGCGTGCCGACGCACACGAAGGCGAGGTCGCAGCGCGCGATCTCTTCGCGGTCAGGCGCCGCCCCGCATTCGATGCGCCCCGCCTGCAGCCCTTCGCGCAGCGCCTCCTCGACGCCCGGCTCGAAGAAGGGCGCATGGCCCGCCATGATGTCCCTGACCTTCTCGCCGTTGTTGTCGACGCCGAACACCTCGTGCCCGGACTTCGACAAGCAAACCGCCGCGGTGAGACCGACGTAACCCAGGCCGAAAACGGCGATGCGCATAAGATTCCCCCGCTGACCGTCGCCCGCTCACGACGGGGATCGAGCCGACGCAGGCAGCATGCCGGCCGTCGCGCCGACGGCCGCGCTCGAATAATCCGCCGCGGACGCGCGATGTCAACACCGGCACCACGGTTGCGCCCTGCGCGTTGTTCCGACGCGCTGGGCGAGCGTGACTCGGCGATCATGGACGTCGGCGATGGCGGGCGGGTCGTCGCGCACGCGGAAAACCGCCCGTTCGCCCACCCAACGTCGCGTCTGGTCCGGCGGCGCGGCGGCGTTGATCGTCGGCCGCGGGAGCCGGCGCATTCCCGGGAAGGCACGGTGCCGGGTCGCCTTGCCGGACTGCCGGACGGCGAGGATCGGCAGGGGACGGGATCGCGATGGGTCGAGCCGCCCGGTCAGTGCGTCCGGGCGGCCTCGACGAAGCGGTTCGTCCAAAGGTCGTTCTCCGACGCCTTGGCATCGACGCCCTTGCCGTAGGTCGCGCCGACCTCTTCGGCGAAGACGAGGGCGTTGCCGATGCTCGCCGCGTCGAGGCGTCCCCCGCCCAAGACGCCGCTCGCCATCGCCTCGACCGCAGCCTTGATGGCATCCGGGTCCGCTTTGGCGAAGAACTTCCTCTGGATCGCCGAGGCCGTCTCGCCGGGCTTGTCGGTCAGGGCGGTACCTGCCGCCTGCATCGCCCTGACGGTGTTGGCGATGAGGTCGGCGGTCCTGGGCCCGATCGGCTTGCGCGCGACGAAGACGAGAAACGGCTGCGCGGCGAGAAGGGGGAACTCGTCGCCGAGCGAGACGAGGATCACGCCCGTCCCAGCCTTCTCGGAATTGTAGCCTTCGGGCGGCGACAGGACGTAGGCGTCGATCCGTCCGACCTCGAGGGCGGCCTGCACGGCGACCGGGCTGCCGACCTGCGCCACCTTGATGTCCGCCTTCGGGTCAAGGCCACCCTTGGCCGCGAGCCAGCGGGCGGCGTTCTCCTGCAACCCGGCGAGCGAGGTCACGCCGACCGTCGCGCCCTTCAGGGCGGCGAGCCGTTTCGCGAGCGGATCGGCCCGCGTCACACCAGCCCGCTTCAGGAACGCGGGCGACACCACGAGCTGTGCGGTGACCTTGGACATCAGCGTGGCGACGATCTCGAAAGGCTGGCCCTTGGCCACGGCCCGGAGCACCGCGTCGGTGCCGACCGCGGCGAGGTCGATGTCGCCGGAATCGAGGGCGGCCAGCGCCGAGGCGTCGCCGCCGGGCAGCGCCACGACGGTGGCGGCCAGTCCCTCGGGCTTGAAGGTATCGAGTGCCCGCGCCGCCCAGATCGGCAGGAAGCTCAATGTCGGGGCGCCGAGCCCGATGCGCACGCTGTCCTGCGCGGAAGCCTGGTTCGGCGTCAGGAGGAGGGCGACGCCCAACGCCAGCGCCCTGATCCCTTCGGCGGTCGTGCGCATGCGGATCGTTCCCGTCTTGCAGGTGTGTCCGGATCGACGGCATCAGATCTCGCTGAAGCCGGCCCCCGAGAGTGAGCGCCAGCGGAGCAGTCGGCGCTCCAGCCGGCCGGCAAGGAAGCCCGCCCCCACGACGAAGGCCAGGAGGACCGCGATGCCCGCGAACACGCCCGCGGGATCATAGGTCGAGGAGGCCTCGTGGATGAACAGGCCGAGCCCCTGGGTCGCCGAGGTGAACTCGCCGACGATCACCCCGATGACGCTGTAGGGGATGGCAAGCCGCATCCCGAGCATGACGAACGGTGCCGCGGCCGGCAGGTAGACGTGGCGCGTGAGTTGGCGCTGGTTGGCGCCCATCACCAGGGTCAGGTTGACGAGCTCCCGGTCGACCCCGCGCACGCCGGTGTAGACGTTGTAGAAGACGAGAAAGAACACCATGATCGCCGCGAGCGCGATCTTTGAGCCCATTCCGATGCCGAACCAGATGATGAACAGCGGCGCCAACGCGATCTTCGGGACGCCGTAGAACCCCATCACGTAAGGCTCGAACACCCGCGCGAGCCGCGGCGAGCGCCCCAGGGCGTAGCCGGCGGCCACGCCCCCCGCGACGCCGATCGCGTAGCCGAGGACGAGTTCCTGCGCCGTCGTCCAAAGGTGCGGGTAAATCTCGCCCGAGGCGAACAGCTCGTAGAGCCGCTCGGCGACGGCGCTCGGCTTGCTGACGTAGATTTCGCGGACGAGGCGTCCCGACGCCCACTGCCAGAACGCGAGCAGGGCCAGCCCCGGCAGCAGGGGGATCAGCCGCGCGGCATGACGCTTCGCCCGGCTCGCCCGTCGCGACGCGGCCGAAGGCGCGCCGACGTCCGGTGTTCCGTCGGTCACGGTCTGAACGGCGACATCGTTCATGGCGTGGGCTCCCGGCCTCAATGCAAGCGGTTTCCGAGGGCGATCTGCGTACGGAAGCGCGACCACACTGCCTCGTAGGCCGTCTCGAAGCCAGGATTACGGAACGGCTCGAACACGTCGCGCGGGCGCGGCAGGTCGATGGCGATGTCGGCCAACATCCGCGACGGACGCTGGCTGAGCACCACGACACGGTCGGCGAGCACGACAGCCTCGGTGATGTCGTGGGTGATGAAGACCACGGTGGCGCCCGCATCGCGCGAAAGCGATTGGAGGTCGGACTGCATCACCATCCGGGTTTGTGCGTCGAGCGCCCCGAACGGCTCGTCCATCAGGATCACGTCCGGCTTGTAGATCAGGGTTCGGGCGATCGAGCCGCGTTTCTGCATGCCGCCGGAAAGCTGGTTCGGGTAGTGCCGCTCGAACCCCTCGAGGCCCACCGCCCTGAGCGCGCCGGACACCCGGCTGCGCCGCTCGGCGGGGGGCACGCCACGAAGCAGCAGCGGCAGCTCGACGTTCTCGAACAGCGTCTTCCATGGGAAGAGCTGCGCCTGCTGCGGCACGAAGCCGACCTCGCGGTTCACCCCGGCGACGGTTCGACCGCGATGGCGCACCTCGCCGCCCGTCGGCTTGAGCAGTCCCGCCGCCATCTGGAGCAGAGTGCTCTTGCCGCAGCCGCTCGGGCCGATCACCGCGATGAACTCGCTTTCTTCGACCTTGAAGCTGATCCCGTCGAGGACGCGGGTCGGCGCGCCCGCGTGCGGCCCGGGGTACTCCTGCCGGATGTCGGCGAAGGTGAGGGCAGCGTCGTGCATGCCTGCGGACTTCCGGCTCGGGTTTCGGAACGGTCGACGACTATGTCTATACATATCGCCTGATCGCGTGGGCAAGCCGAGATGATGGGCAGGCCTGGCCATCACCTGGGCACCCGCCCGGTCAACCGACCGATGCGCGCCCGCGATCGGTTGACAGCCGCAGCGACAATCGGAACGTAGCGACGTAACGAACGCGCGGTCTCGGCGAGTTCCCGCCCCGAGCCCACATCATCGTTGGGGGTCCAACCGTGCAGCCCATCTACATCGCCTACTTGAACCGCCTCGACATCGAGGCGCTGGCGATCACCGACGACGAGATCTTGACGGCGGTGGAGGGCGCGCTGGCGAGCCAGGGCCGTGGCGAAACGGTGATCGAGCCGCGCGTGCACCTCGAACCCGGCGTCGCCAACGGGCACTTCAACGTGCTGCGGGGCGCGATCAAGGAGCCGATCGACTCGGCGGGCGTGAAGATCGTCGGCGACTTCGTGGACAACTACAGGAGCGGCCTGCCGTCCGAACTCGCGATCCTCGCGCTGTTTGATCCGCGCACCGGCGTCCCGAAGGCGATCCTCGACGCTGGCGGCATCACCGACATGCGCACGGGTGCCGTGACCGCGATCGGGGCCAAGCACCTCGCCCGCAAGGGCTCGAAGGTGCTGGGCCACGTCGGCGCGCGTGGCACCGCCTATTGGAACGTGCGACTGCTCGATCACCTGTTCGACTTCGACGACATCCGCGTGCATTCCCGACGCCCCGAGAGTCGCGACGCGTTCGCGGAGCGCCTCACCCGCGACCTCGGCAAGCCGGTGACGGTGACCGAGGACTGGCGGTCCTGCGTCGAGGGTGCCGACATCGTGGTCGAGGCGTCGCGGCTGAGCGCGCCGACGCCGATGCTGAAGACCGCCTGGATCAAGCCCGGCGCCCTGGTCGTGCCCTACGGCACGATGAGCGCGGTCGAGCTGTCGCTCACCGACATCATGAGCAAGCTCGTCGTCGACGACTGGGGGCAATGCAAGGGCGGCAAGTTCGGCAGCTTGCGCGCCCATGTCGAGACCGGCCGGCTCTCGGAGGCGACGCTTCACGCCGAGCTGGGGCAGATCGTGGCCGGCCTGAAGCCCGGCCGCCAGAGCGAGGACGAGACCAACCTGTTCTGGCATCGCGGGCTGTCGCTGTCGGACATCGCCCTCGGCCACGCCATGCTGGAAAAGGCGAAACGCCTCGACATCGGCCAGCGCCTGCGCTTCGCCTGAGGCCCGACGTGGCCTTCGTCGCCAACGCGCGCATGTACAGCGTCAATTCGGCGGCGAAAGCCGCCTGGGCCGGGCTGTTCGCGTGGTTGTCGCAGGCGAGCGGCGTCGATCTCGAAGTGGTCGACCATGCCTTCCCCGCCCCGCTCGCCGCCTTGTGGGCGCGGACCGACCTCGCTTGCGGCTTCATGTGCGGGTTCCCGTTCGTGCAGGCCCGGGACAGGCCGGTCCCGATCGCGGCGCCGGTCCCGAGCGACGGGCCGGCACCGGGCGAACCCTTTTACGCCACGAGCCTCGTCGTCGCCGCGGGATCGCGGTTCCGAACGCTCGAGGACACCTTCGGCGGCCGGCTCGGCTACACGGTCGAAGACTCCCATTCCGGCTACAACGCCCTGCGCCACCATCTGCTGGCTTTCCGCACGCCGGAACGTCCGAACCGCTACCGTGAGAGCGTCGGGCCGCTCGTCACGCCGAGGCGTGTGATCGAGGCGGTCCTTTCGGGCGCGATCGACGTCGGGCCGCTCGACGGCTACGCCCTCGACCTGATGCTTCGTCACGAACCCGAACTCGGCCGGCTCATCCGCGTGGTGGCGACCACGCGGGCTGCGCCGATCCCGTTCCTCGTCGCGAATCCCGCCTGCCCGGCCGACGTCGTGGCCGCGCTGCGGACGACGCTCCTCGGTTTCGGCGCGGCACCGGACTGCGCCGCTCTGCGCGACGACTTGCGCGTCGACGGCTTCGCGCCCGTCCGGGTCGCCGCTTATGACCTCATCCGGCAATGGGACCGGGAGGCGCGCCGCGCGGGCTATCCGCACCCCGCCTGAGGCGCCGATGCGAGCAGCAGGACGAGCCAAGCCCGCGCCCTGCCGCTCGGCGCGACCCGGATCGTCTCCTCCCCCGCTGGCTCGAACACGGCCGCGTCGCCATGTGCGAGGCGGATGCGTCGCCGCCCGTCCAGCGCGGTCCGGCCGTCCAGCGAGACCACGACTGCGGCGCAGGTGCCCGCCGCGACCTCGTGTTCGGTTGGCCGCACGATGGGCAGCACGGCGTGACGAAAACGGCCCCGCCGGGTCATCACGTTGAGGTCGGCGATCGGGCCGGCGGTGAGGCGAGCCTCGGTGGGGACGTCGCCGGGAAAGGCGGTCGGCTCCGACTCCGCCGACAGGGTCACGGGGTCGCGGCCCTTGATGCGAAGCACCAGACCGGTCCCCGAGACGACCGCAAGCGTGCGGTCGATGCCGGGAAAGGCCGAGAAGGGCCCGTCGCTCGCGACCTGCGCCAGGCTCACCCGCCAGTCGAAGCCGTCGAGCGCGGCACCGCAGGGGTGCGCGGCGATCTCCGTCGTGGTGCCGCCCCCGTTCTTCCACGGGACGGGCTTGAGATCCGCGGCGCGCAGGACTTTCAGGCCGCGACCGCTCACGCCAGGCTTGGCAGGTCGAGCCCGCGCGCGCGGGCGCAGTCCACGGCGATGTCGTAGCCGGCATCGGCATGACGCATCACGCCGGTGGCCGGGTCGTTCCACAGCACCCGGCCGACGCGCGCGGCCGCCTCGGGGGTGCCGTCGCAGACGACCACCATGCCGGCATGCTGGGAGAACCCCATGCCGACGCCGCCGCCGTGGTGGAGGGACACCCAGGTCGCGCCGCTGGCGCAATTGAGCAGCGCGTTGAGCAACGGCCAGTCCGAGACGGCGTCGGACCCGTCGCGCATCGCCTCCGTTTCGCGGTTGGGCGACGCGACAGAGCCGGAATCGAGGTGGTCGCGCCCGATCACCACCGGCGCCTTGAGTTCGCCGCTCGCCACCATCGCGTTGAAGGCGAGGCCGAGACGATGGCGATCGCCTAGTCCGACCCAGCAGATTCGCGCCGGCAGCCCCTGGAAGCTGATCCGTTCGCGCGCCATGTCGAGCCAGTGGTGGAGGTTGGCGTCGTCGGGCAGCAACTCCTTCACTTTCGCGTCGGTGCGGTAGATGTCCTCCGGGTCGCCCGAAAGCGCCACCCAGCGGAACGGGCCGACGCCGCGGCAGAACAGCGGCCGGATGTAGGCCGGGACGAAGCCGGGGAAGTCGAAGGCGTCGGCGACGCCCTCCTCCAGCGCCACCTGCCGGATGTTGTTGCCGTAGTCGACCACCGGAATGCCCATGCGATGGAAGTCGAGCATGGCGCGCACGTGCCCGGCCATCGAGGCGCGCGCGGCGCGTTCCACCGCCTTGGGATCGGTTTCGCGCCGTTTCTCCCACTCGGCGTTGGTCCAGCCCTGCGGCAGGTAGCCGTTGATGGGGTCGTGCGCGGAGGTTTGATCGGTGACGGCGTCGGGCCGCACGCCCCGGCGGACGAGTTCGGGGAAGATGTCGGCGGCGTTTCCCAGGAGACCGACGGAAACGGGCGTCCCGTCACGTCCTGCCTGCCCGATCATCGCCAGGGCCTCGTCGAGGTCGCCGGCCTGCCGGTCGAGGTAGCGCGTGCGCAGGCGCATCTCGATGCTCGACGGCCGGCACTCGACCGCGAGGCAGGAGGCGCCGGCCATCGTCGCCGCCAACGGCTGCGCGCCGCCCATGCCGCCGAGGCCGGCGGTGAGGATCCAGCGACCCGCGAGGCTGCCGCCGTAATGCTGCCGGCCGAGTTCGGCGAAGGTCTCGTAGGTGCCCTGCACGATGCCCTGGCTGCCGATGTAGATCCAGGAACCGGCGGTCATCTGGCCGTACATCGCGAGGCCCTTGCGATCGAGCACGTTGAAGTGCTCCCAGGTCGCCCAGCGCGGCACGAGATTGGAATTGGCGATCAGCACCCGCGGGGCATCGGCGTGCGTCCGGAAAACGCCGACCGGCTTGCCCGACTGCACCAGGAGGGTCTCGTCGCCCTCCAGTCGCCTCAGCGTCGCGACGATGCGGTCGAAGCTCTCCCAGTCGCGCGCCGCGCGCCCGATCCCGCCATAAACCACCAGCTCGCCGGGCCGCTCGGCAACGTCCGGGTCGAGGTTGTTCATGAGCATGCGCAGGGGAGCCTCCGTCAGCCAGGATTTGGCGGACAGGTCGCTCCCGCGGGGGCTGCGGATCATGCGGGCGTTGTCGCTGCGGGTCATCGTGGGGTCCGGTCGTGGGGATGGGGCGGAGCTGCGCGGCCGGGTTCAGGCCCGGCCGATCCCAGGGGTGGTCACGCCCGCGCGGACCCGGGCGTGGAGGGGGTTGAAGCCCATGCGATAGACGAGTTCCGCCGGGCGCTCGATGTCCCAGATCGCGAGGTCGCAACGCTTGCCGGCCTCCAGGCTGCCGATCTCCGGGAACAGGCCCAGCGCCCGCGCCGCCTCCCGCGTCACCCCGGCGATGCACTCCTCGACGGTGAGGCGGAACAGCGTCGCGCCCATGTTCAGGGTCAGGAGCAGCGAGGTCAGCGGCGAGGTGCCGGGATTGCTGTCGGTCGCCAGGGCGATCGGCACCCCGTTGCGGCGGAGGGCGGCGATGGGGGGCGAGCGATCCTCGCGGATGAAGTAAAAGGCGCCGGGCAGGAGCACGGCCACCGTGCCGGCCTTGGCCATCGCCGCGATGCCGGCTTCCCCCGCATATTCGAGGTGGTCGGCGGAGAGCGCCCCGAAGCGTGCCGCGAGCCCCGCACCGTCGAGGTCGGAAAGCTGATCGGCGTGAAGCTTCAACGGCAGGCCGAGCCGGCGCGCCGCCTCGAAGACCCGCGCCGTCTGCTCCGGCGAGAAAGCGATGCCTTCGCAGAACGCGTCGACCGCGTCGGCAAGCCCCTCCGCGGCGATTGCCGGCAGCATCGCGTCGCAGACCGCGTCGACGTAGCCGGACGCATCCCCGCGCCATTCCGGCGGCACCGCGTGCGCGCCGAGGAAGGTCGTGCGCACCGTGACGGCGCGGCGCTCGGCGAGCCGGCGCGCGGCCTGGAGCTGGCGCCGCTCCGCCGCAAGCTCCAGGCCGTAGCCGGACTTGATCTCGATCGTGGTGACACCCTCGGCGAGCAGCGCATCGAGCCGCGGCAGCGCGGCGGCGACGAGTTCGTCCTCGCTCGCCGCGCGGGTCGCCGTCACCGTCGAGACGATGCCGCCGCCGGCCCGCGCGATCTCCTCGTAGCTCGCCCCAGCCAGACGCCGCTCGAACTCGTCGGCCCGGTCGCCGCCATAAACGAGGTGGGTGTGGCAGTCGATGAGGCCCGGGGTGATCCAGCGGCCGCCGCAGGCGATGCGCTCCGCGCCCTCGAAGGTGGGCGCGCCGGCGGCCGGGCCGGCATAGACGATGCGGCCGCCGGCCTCGGCGATCAGCCCGTCCGCGATCGCCCCGAGCCCCTCGCGCGAGGGTGCCAGTGTCGCGAGGCGGCATCCGTGCCAGAGGCGGTCGACATGCGTCATGGATCAGGCAACGTCGCAGGCGGTGGCGGTCCAGGCCGAGTCGGGCTCTTGGCCGGCGTCTTATTTGTCTATACATATTGGCGTGGTCGAGCCCTGTAAAGGCCCTGCCCACCGCGGTCACGGGGAACGCGAATGACCAGCCTGTTCTTTGAAGAGGCGCTGCTGCCGACGGGCTGGACGCGGGACGTGACGGTGACGATCCGCGGCGGTCTCCTTTCGGACGTCGCGACGGGAACCGCGCCGGCAGCCGGCGTCGAGCGCCACCGCGTCGGGTTGCCCGGCCTGGGCAACCTTCACAGCCACGCGTTCCAGCGCGGCATGGCGGGGCTCGCCGAGGCGCGCGGGCCGCGCCGCGACAGTTTCTGGACCTGGCGCGAGGTGATGTACCGCTTCGTCGGGCGCATGAGCCCCGACGACGTCGAGGCGGTCGCGGCCCAGGCCTATGTCGAGATGCTGGAGTCCGGCTTCACCCGCGTCGGCGAGTTCCACTACCTGCACCACGATGTGGGCGGCACGGCCTACGGCAACGTCGCCGAACTGGCCGAACGCATCGCCGCCGCGGCGCAGGCCGCCGGGATCGGCCTCACGCTGCTGCCGGTCTTCTACGCCCATGCCGGCTTCGGCGGACGCCCGCCGGATCCGGGCCAGAGCCGGTTCGTCAACGACATCGACCGGTTCGGCCGCCTGATGGAGGCGAGCCGGCGCGCCGTCACGGTTCACGCGGGCGGCGTGGTCGGGGTCGCGCCCCATTCCCTTCGCGCGGTCACGCCGGAGGAGCTTACCGCGATCCTGCCCTTGGCGCAGGGCGGCCCGATCCACATCCACGTCGCCGAACAGGTCGCGGAGGTCGAGGCCAGCCTTGCTTGGAGCGGCGCCCGCCCGGCCGCATGGCTGCTCGACCACGCCCCCGTCGACGCTTCCTGGTGCCTGATCCACGCGACGCAAACCGATCCGGGCGAGCTGGCCCGCATCGCGGCGCGCGGGGCCGTCGTCGGGCTCTGCCCGGTGACGGAGGCCAATCTCGGGGACGGGATCTTCCAAGGGTCCCGCTTCACCGGAGCGGGCGGCGTCTACGGCGTCGGAACCGACTCCAACGTGCTGATCGACGCGGCCGGCGAATTGCGTCAACTCGAGTACTCCCAGCGCCTCGTGGCGCGGGCGCGCAACGTCATGGCCGTCGGCGCGAACGCCTCGACCGGCCGCAGCCTGTTCGAGGCGGCCCTGGCGGGGGGACGGCGCGCCCTCGGTGCGGGAGCCGCGGGCCTCGCCGTCGGCGCACCGGCCGACCTGCTCAGCCTCGATGCGGCGTCCGTCGCGCTCGCCGGACGAAGCGGCGACGCCATCCTCGACGGCTGGATCTTCGCTTCGGGACATGGCCTGATCGATTGCGTCTGGTGCCGCGGGTGCAAGTGCGTGGAAAACGGCCGCCATCGCGACCGCGCGGCGACCGCTTCCCGCTTCCGTCGGACCCTTGAAGGACTGCTCGCCATATGACCGCGCCGCTGAAGCCGGGCACGGACGGAACGCCGATCGCGCTCTACCAGCGGATCCGCAACGACATCGAGAGCCGGATCCTTTCGGGCGACTGGCCCCCCGGGCACCGCGTGCCCTTCGAGCACGAACTGATGGCGCTGTATTCCTGCTCGCGCATGACCGTGAACAAGGTCATCTCGGCGCTCGCCGCCGCCGGTCTGGTGGAGCGCCGCCGTCGGGCCGGGACCTTCGTGTCCCGGCCGCGCGTCCAATCGGCGGTCCTGCAGATCCCGGACCTGAAGGCGGAAGTCGAAGGCCGGTCCGAGGTGTATGGCTACCGGCTCCTCGACCGCAGCCAGCGCGCGGCCTCGCGCATGGACGCGGACCGGCTCGGGATTCCGCTGCGCGTGCCCGTCCTCGCCCTGCGCTGCCTTCACCTTTCCAATAAGCGTCCTTTCGCCATCGAGGACCGTTTGATCAACCTGCGGGCGGTCCCCGACGCTTTGCAACAGGACTTCTCGGTCACGCCGCCCAACGCCTGGCTCGTCGGCCACGTGCCCTGGACCGAGGCCGAGCATCGAATCTCCGCCAGCAACGCGGACGAGCGATCACGGGCCGACCTAACGATCCAAGCCAGCGACGCCTGCCTCGTCCTCGAGCGCCGGACGTGGCGCAACGGTGAGCCGATCACCTCGGTGCGGATGACCCATCCCGGGCATTTCTACGACCTGATCGCGCGCTTCACGCCAAACGGCTGAGGTGGACGCGTTGCCGCCGGCTCAGGCTGCCAGAAAGCAGCGACATCGATGACCATCGATTGGCCCCGGCCGACCCCTGCAACCGCCCATGTCGACCGGCGTTCGCCGGCCATGTCCCAAACTCATCCCCCGCTCCGGTTCCACCCTTCCTTCGAGACCATCCCCTCGGACGAAGCTGAAACCCAGCAGGGTTTGACCGACGTGATGCTTTCCATCGCGCGGAAAACCCACGCCGACACCGGCCATGCCTACCGCGCCGTTCACGCCAAGGCGCATGGCTACCTCCGGGCGAAGTTCGAGGTCCTGCCCAACCTTCCCCCGTCGCTCGCCCAGGGCCTCTACGCCGAACCCGGCAGCTACGACGCCATTCTCCGGTTCAGCACCACGCCCGGCGACATCCTCAACGACAACGTCTCCACCCCTCGTGGCGCCGCCCTCAAGGTGCTCGGCGTATCCGGGGCCCGACTACCCGGAAGCGAGGGCGAAACCACGCAGAATTACGTCCTCGGCAATTCCCCTTCCTTTCAGATCGGCACCGCCAAATCCTTCCTCCGCCAGTTGAAGCCCATGGCCGCCACCACCGGCCACGCCGAGCCCGTCAAGCACGTCATCTCGATCCTGTCCCGAACCGCGGAAGCCGCCCTCGAGATGGTCGGCCAGAAGTCGGCGACGTTGACCACCCTGGCCGGCCAGGCCAAAACCCACCTCCTCGGCGACAGCTTCTACTCCCAGGCCGCTCTCCTCCACGGCGACTACTTCGGCAAGGTGGCACTCTCCCCCGTTTCCTCCGAACTCACCGCCCTTTCGCAACGTCCCCTCGACCTTTCCGGCCACCCCGACGCCATTCGCGAGTCCATTCAGCAGTATTTCCGTACGTGCCCGGCGGTCTGGGAGTTGCGGGTCCAGCTGGCGACCAGCCTCGAAGCGATGCCCGTCGAGGATGCCGCTGCGACGTGGTCAGAGGCGGAAAGCCCCTACCTCCCGGTCGCGCGCATCACCGCCGTTCCCCAGGAAACCTGGTCCGACAGCCTGCGCGAGTTCGTCGAGGACCGCATGGCCTTCAATCCCTGGACGGGCCTCGCCGCCCATCGCCCGCTCGGCTCCATCATGCGCGCCCGCAGTCCCGCCTACGCCGCCACCCGCGCCTACCGCGCCGAATGCAACAAGGTCGAGATCAATGAACCGGCGGCTCTTCCGGCCAGCTGAGTTCGATAGGGTGAACCGATCGGACGTGATCGGAGAGCCTGCGGCGCCATCGGCACCCGCGGCCTCCGTTCGACACCGGCGGCCGATCGGTCCTCGCGAGACTGGCCGCCTCATCCGACGAGGGGCGATTTGCGGACGAGCCTGACGCCACCGCCTCGCGCGTGACGCATCCGATGTCGCCATCGCGGCCGGCGAGCGCGCCCGCGACGCACAGCATGCGCCGGCGCGCTCGCCGTGGACCGCCGGGTTCACGGCGTCGGCGGGCGGGGCCATGGGCTGGGTCATGGGCGGCGTCAGGGTGCTCGGGCGGGTGCTCCAGGGAGGCGTTCACGCGGCGCGCGCGGGATGCGCTCATTCCTTGACGCTGATGCTGTCGTAGATCGTCTGCAACTCGGCCTTGTGCTCGCTGTCGCCCTCGGGCGAGGCCCACAGCGTGACCAGGATGGACTTGTTGCCCTTCCCGAACGGGCCGACGAAGTAGTACCGCAGCACGGTGGGGTCGCCCTTCCACGTCGCGCCCTTGTAGTCGGTGATGCGGGTCGGCGGCGTGTTCTTGCCGTTGGTCGCCTTTTCCGGGTCCTTCAGCACGACCTTGTGCTTTTTCCAATATTTGTCGTGCTCGCCTTGGATCGCGTCCTCCTCGTCGGGCAGGTAGGTTTCCACCCACACGAACACCTCGTCGTCCGGGGTTTTCAGCTCGATCCCGCGGTTCGACTCCGAGGCCTTGAAGCTCGCGGGCACCTCGACCGTGATGTCGTTGAGCGTCATGGACTTGGCGAAAACGGGCGCTGGCGCGAGCAGGAGCGCTGCGAGGGCGACGGACCGCAGCGTCCGGAGTGACTTGTGCACGGGTGACCTCACCTTGGACCGGCCCGAGCGGGAAGCCCGGGCACGTGGAGCAGGAAACGCGACGGGATCGCCTCGAACCGGGAACGCGCCCGTCCTTGCCGCCGTCGAGGTCGGAGAACACCGTCGCGCCCGGGTCGGCGACACGCCGAATCCGAAGCCCATTGTCGATCGCGCCAGGGTGCACCGCAAGCAGTGGCTCGTCATCGAGGGGTCGATTACGGATGGCCGATGTTCACGCCAGGGTGCCGACCGCGGCCTCCAGCACCTTCCACGCGGCGTCGCCGAACTTGCCCTTCCATTCGCCGTAGAAGTTCGCCTTGCGCAGCGCGTCGCGAAACGCGGCGGGCTCGACGCCGTTGAACCGCAAGCCCTTCCGGGCGAGGCTGTCCTGCAGCTGCGCGTTCAGCGCGACGATGTCGGCGCGCTCCTCCATCGCCGCGCGCGCGAACTCGCGGCTGACGATGGCCTGCATGTCGGGCGGCAGCCGCCGGAACGCGCGCGGGTTGGCGAGCAGCCAGAACCCGTCCCACATGTGGTTGGTCATCGAGCAATAGCGCTGCACCTCGTAGAGCTTGCCGGCGTCGATGACCGCCAGCGGGTTCTCTTCCGCGTCGGCGATCCTGGTTTGCAGGGCGGAGTAGGTTTCGCTGAAGCTGATGGTCGTCGGCGACGCGCCGAAGCCGCGGAACATCGACGTCCACAGCGCCGCGGCGGGCACGCGGATCTTCAGGCCGGCGAGGTCGCCCGGCGCGGCGATCGGGCGGGTGCCGGTGGTGACCTGGCGGAAGCCGCTGTCGTTGATCCTGTCGAAGGCCATCAACCCGCGCTTGGCGATCTCCGCACGGATCAGAGCGCCGAGGTCGCCATCCATGGCGGCGAGCGCCTGCTCCGTGTCCTTGAAGGCGAAGCCGACGCCGTTGATCGCGGCGAGCGGCACCAGGGTGGAAAGGATCAGCCCCGACAGGGTGAAGAACTCGATGGCGCCGGCGCGCAGCTGGCTCAGCATGTCGCCGTCGGTGCCGAGCTGGCTCGCGGGGAACACCGCGATCTCCAAGCGGCCGTCCGTCGCCGTTCCGATCCGCGCGGCCGCTTCGATGTGGCGGGCGCTGAGCGGGTGGGTCGCCGGCAGGTTGGTCGCCAGCTTGTAGGTGAACTCGGCCGCATGCGCCCGGCCGGTGCGGGTCGCCGCCAGGGGCAGGCTGGCCGTCGCGGCCAGGAGGTGGCGGCGGGACAGGGTCGGCATGGACGGTTCCTTCCTGGATGCGCGGAGGCCTTGGCGCCCCTTGAACGTCGCCGTGCATGCCCCGAACTTGGCGCAATGGGAAGGGGCGGCCACCCCTCCCCTGCCCTCGGATGGAGGGATGGCACCACGCCCGCGCAGCCGTCGGCGCGGCGCACGCGGGCACGGTCCGTAAGGCGGATTTGCCTTCCCCCGCCGATCCGAGCAGGACAAGGGCGAAGGGGCGCCGGCCGCCACCTCGGACCACAGGGAGTTTCGCCATGAGCGACGCGTGCATCGTGGGCTGGGCCCATTCCCCCTTCGGCAAGCTCGCCGAGGACGACGTCGAGAGCCTGATCGGCCGCGTCGCCGGCGCGGCGATCGCCGATGCCGGGCTGGCGCCGGCGGAGGTCGACGGCGTGTTCGTCGGCCAGTTCAACAGCGGCTTCAGCAAGCAGGACTTCCCGAGCTCGCTGCCGTTGCAGAGCGTGCCGGACCTCCGCTTCAAGCCGGCCGCACGCTACGAGAACGCCTGCGCGTCGGGCTCGGCCGCGATCCACGCCGCCCGCGACTTCATCACCGCCGGCCGCGGCCGCGTCGCCCTGGTGGTGGGGGCGGAGAAGATGACGGCCGCGACCCCCGCCGCCATCGGCGACAACCTGCTCGGCGCCTCGTACCGGCGCGAGGAGGGCGAGATATCCGGCGGTTTCGCCGGCGTGTTCGGGCGCATCGCGGCGAACTACTTCCAGCGCTTCGGCGACCAGTCCGACGCGCTCGCCACCATCGCCGCCAAGAACCACAAGAACGGCGTCGACAACCCCTACGCCCAGATGCGCCGCGACCTCGGCTACGAGTTCTGCCGCCACGCTTCCGACAAGAACCCCCACGTTGCGGGGCCGCTGAAGCGCACGGACTGCTCGCTCGTCAGCGACGGCGCGGCGGCGCTGATCCTCGCCGACGCCGACACGGCGCGCGCCATGGCGAAGGCGGTGGCGTTCCGCGCCGCGGTCCACGTCAACGACTTCCTGCCGCTGTCGCGGCGCGACCCGACGCGCTTCGAGGGCGGCGCGGTGGCCTGGCACCAGGCCTTCGAGGCGGCGGGGCTGACGCTGGACGACCTCGACTTCGTGGAAACGCACGACTGCTTCACCATCGCCGAGCTGATCGAGTACGAGGCGATGGGCCTGGCCGAGCACGGCAAGGGCGGGCGCGTGGCGCTCGACGGCGTCACCGCGCCCGGCGGCCGCCTGCCGGTCAACCGCTCGGGCGGCCTCAAGGCCAAGGGTCACCCCGTCGGCGCCACCGGCGTGTCCATGCACGTCATGGCGGCGATGCAGCTTGCCGGGCAGGCCGGCGACATGCAGCTGCCGCGCGCCGACCTCGGCGGCGTGTACAACATGGGCGGCTCGGCGGTGGCGAACTACGTGTCCATCCTGGAACGGCGGCGGTGACGGCGGCGGGCGGCGCGGCGCCCGAGGGCGGCGTCGTCCCGGCGACGCGGCGGGTGATGAACCTGTCGCATGTCTTGCGACAGGCGGCGCGCCGCCACCCCGACGCGGTCGGCCTCGCCTGGGGCGAGCGCCTTTGGAGCTGGGCCGCCCTCGACCGCCGCGTCGACGCGATGGCGGCGGCGCTCGCCGCGCGCGGCATCGGCAAGGGCGACCGCGTGCTGCTGCTGGCACGCAACGGCAACCAGCTTTTCGAAAGCATGTTCGCGTGCTTCCGGCTCGGCGCGGTGTGGGTGCCGGCGAACTTCCGGCAAACGCCGGGCGAGGTGGCCTACCTCGCCAAGTCCAGCGGCGCCCGCGCGATGATCTGCGGCGCCGAGTTCCCCGACCATCCCGCCGCGGCGCGCGCGGCGGCGCCGGCTCTCGGCCTGGTGATCGCCATCGGCGCGGCGCCCTTCGGGCCGGACTACGACGCGCTGGTCGCGGCGCACGAGGGCGCGCCCTTCCCGCCGGCCGACGTCGAGCACGACGACCCCTGCTGGTTCTTCTACACCTCCGGCACCACCGGGCGACCCAAGGCGGCCGTGCTGACCCATGGCCAGATG
>CAXTFM010000022.1:0-32212 GCA_964243435.1 uncultured Beijerinckiaceae bacterium | reverse complement strand
CGGCGAAACCATCGAAGGCGGAAGCGGCCAAGGGCGCCGCCAAGGCGCCAACGTCCATCAAGGATGGAACCAAGCGCCCGGTCGGAAAGGCCAAGGCGGCCGAAACGGAGAGGGCGATGGCCAAAGCAACCGGGACGTCCGCGTCGAAGACGCAAGCCGTCGAGCCTGCGAAGCCCACAACCGCCAATCCCAAAACGGTGAAATCAGCTAAAACCTTGCGGGCCAAAGCTGCACCTGCCAAGACTGCACCTGCCAAGTCTGCACCTGCCAAAGCCGCACCTGCCAAAGCCGCACCTGCCAAAGCCGCACCTGCCAAGGCGGGATCTGGGAAGGCGACTTCGATCAAGGCGTCGTCCACCAAGGTAACGGCGCCGAAGCCTCCGGCATCGAAGGCGTCGGCAAAAGCTTCGGCGGCGAAGATGGCCATCGAACCGGGCGTCAAGGCCGGTGCCGGCAGGGTCAAGGCAGCGTCGCCCGCGCAGAAGGCGCAGCCGGCCGCGCCGTCATCGCCGAAGGTCGCCGAGAAATCGGCAAAGGGAGCAGCCGGCAAGGCTACGGTCACCAAGGCGGCGAAGGCGTCTGCCAAGATCGCACCGAAGGCGGCTCCGGCGCCGTCCGTCGCCAAGCCACGGGCGGTGCGGAAGCCGAAAGCTGCAGCCAACTAATTTGTCAGGGCGCGACTGAACCTTCCACCGCAACGAGGCACTTGGCAGCGAAGTCGCGCCAGTTCTCATCACCCGTTTCGCCTGCCAACCTCTTCGCCCGCCAGCGTTCGCCGCACGCACGCACCCTGCTCCGCGGCGCGTCGGGTAGGTAGTACAACACGAGGGACGTTTCATCCTCGGCGACGAGCGGGGCGGGTGGTCCGAACGTATTCGGTGCCCGTGCAATCGAGCCGGTCCGGTCCGGCGCGGTCTGCGAGGGTTGGCCGCGATGCGCGCCCCTCTTAATGGCAGCGGTCTCCGCGGAGGCTGCATGCGCGGCGCCGGCGGCGAGGGCGCCGAGCGAGACGGCCAACCCCAGCGAAAGCAGAGTTGGCGCCACACTCACGACCCTCATTTATGGGCCGGCGCCGCCTTTGCGTCCTTCTTTGCGGTCGCTGTCGGCTTGCGCTTCTTCCCGGCATCGGCGAGCGTCGGATCGCCGCCGGGCACGTCGCCCGCGCGGGTGAAGGTTTCCGTGCGGCACAGGAAGCCGAGCACGCAACCTCGCAGGTCGGCCACATCGTCGCCCTTCACCTTGAAGGTGATGTCGTAAACCTTGCCGTCCTCGGGATTGTAGGCGTTGCCCTTCCAATGGTCGGCGTCGGCCTTCATGCGAAGGAGGATGTCCGTGCCGATGATCGGGTGCTCCTTCTTGGACGCGTCAGGGTTCAGCTTGTCCAGCTTGGCGCTGCCGTCGGTCTCGGTCGGCTCCTTCAACCAAACCAGCGTTCCGCAATATAAGCCTGCACTGTCCGTGCAGACGTGGACCCGGATGATCGATTCCTGGTCCTTCGTGTACCAAATTCCTTCGGGCGACAGGGGGACGTCGGCAAGGGCGGTCCCGAGAGTGCCCACGACGAGGATGGCGGCTGGCAACAGTCTCGTCCATGAAGCGATCCCGGGGGACCGTGTGGCCTGAGACATGGTGGTTCTCCTGGGGTGACCGATCCCCATTGCAGGTGACGCGCGCTGTCGGGATGGCGGAGACGGAGGGATTCGAACCCTCGATAGGGCTTTACAACCCTATAACGGTTTAGCAAACCGCCGCCTTCAGCCTCTCGGCCACGTCTCCGTAAGGTCCGAAAGCGACACTTTGATGGTGATGCTTTCGTGTCGGCTGTATGCATGAGCGCCCCCGCGAAGGCAAGGGCGCACCCGGTCGACGAGACGCGTTCAGCGCTGCCCCAGCGCAACGTAGTCGCGCTTGCCGTGACCGGTGTAGAGCTGGCGCGGCCGCCCGATCTTTTGATGCGGATCCTCGATCATCTCCTTCCATTGCGCAATCCAACCGGCGGTGCGCGCCACGGCGAAGAGCACGGTGAACATGGAGGTGGGAAATCCCATCGCCTTCAACGTGATGCCCGAATAGAAATCGATGTTGGGGTAGAGCTTCTTCTCGATGAAGTACTCATCGCTGAGGGCAATGCGCTCAAGCTCCACCGCCACGGCGAGAAGCGGGTCATCCTTGATCCCGGACTCCGCCAGCACTTCATGGCAGGTCTTCTGCATGATCTTGGCGCGGGGGTCGTAGTTCTTGTACACGCGATGACCGAAGCCCATCAGGCGGAACGGGTCGTTCTTGTCCTTGGCACGGGCCACGAACTTGGGAATGTTCTCCACCGAGCCGATCTCGGCGAGCATCTTCAGCGCCGCCTCGTTGGCACCGCCATGGGCGGGTCCCCACAGGCAGGCGACGCCGGCGGCGATGCAGGCGAAAGGGTTGGCGCCCGACGAACCCGCGAGGCGCACGGTCGACGTCGACGCGTTCTGCTCATGGTCGGCGTGAAGGATGAAGATGCGGTCGAGCGCGCGCGCCATCACGTCCGATACCTTGTAGTCCTCGCAGGGCACGGCGAAGCACATGTTCAGAAAGTTGGCGGCGTAATCGAGGCTGTTATTGGGATACACGAAGGGCTGACCGATCGTATACTTGTACGCCATGGCGGCGAGCGTCGGCAGCTTGGCGATGAGACGCATGGAGGCGATCATGCGCTGGTTTGGATCGGCGATGTCCGTGCTGTCGTGGTAGAAGGCCGACAGGGCGCCGACCGACCCGACCATCACCGCCATCGGGTGCGCGTCGCGGCGGAAGCCCTGGAAGAACCGCGTCATCTGCTCGTGCACCATGGTGTGGCGCGTCACCGTGTACACGAAGTCGTCGAAGTGGTGCTTGTCCGGCAGCTCGCCGTAGAGGAGGAGGTAGCAGGTTTCCAGAAACGAACCGCGCTCGGCGAGTTGATCGATGGGGTAGCCGCGGTGCAGCAGCACGCCCTCGTCGCCGTCGATGAAGGTGATCTGCGACTCGCAGCTCGCCGTCGAGGTGAAGCCGGGGTCGAAGGTGAACATGCCCGACTGGCTGTAAAGCTTCGAAATGTCGATCACGGACGGGCCGAGCACGCCCTCCTTGCCCGGCAGGTTCACCGATTTGCCGTCAACCGAAAGCGATCCACTCTTCATGCCCATCGATTGGTGCCCTTCTGATCGATCCATCAACAAAAGCGTCCATCGATGCCAGTCGATGCCGACGGCTGGACATCGCGCCGCTGATTAGACGATTGCTCTAGGAGCGACAAGCGGCGTCCTCGCCGCTGCCACTCTTGTGCCAAGATGACGCCATGGACGGGGGTGGATGGGTGCGCCGGGCGCCCCGTCTCGCCTTCGCGGCGTGGGGTTTACGCCGCGTACGCTTGGTCGCGCAGGCGCGCCAGGCTTTCGTCGCGGCCGAGCACCTCCGCCACATCGAACACGCCGGGCGACACCGAGCGGCCGGTGAGCGCCGCCCGCAGCGGCTGCGCGACCTGCCCCAGCTTCGCGCCCGTCGCCTCCGCATAGCCCCGCACCTCGTCCTCGATGGACGACGCGCCCCACGCGGCGAGCGCGTCGAGGCGAGGGAGGAGCGCCACGAGGTGGGCGCGACCCTCATCGAGGATCACCGCCGCCTTGGCGTCCGGCTGCAGCGGCCGCTGCGCGAAAAGGAAGCGCGCGCCTTCGGCCAGTTCCACCAGCGTCTTCGCCCGATCCTTGAGGCCTGGCATGGCGGCAAGCAGCTTGGCGCGCTCCGCCGCGCCGAGCGGCGGGATTCCCGTCTCGCCCATGTGGGGCAGGGCGGCCTCCAAGGCAGCGACCAGCTCGGCGCTCGTCGCCGCGCGCATGTAGTGCCCGTTGACGTTGCCGAGCTTGGTGACGTCGAAGCGCGCCGGCGAACGGCCGATGTTGGACACGTCGAAGGCCTCGACCATTTCGGGCGTCGAGAAGAACTCGCGGTCGCCTTGCGACCACCCGAGACGCACGAGGTAGTTGCGCAGCGCCGCCGGCAGGTAGCCGAACGCGCGGTAGGCATCGACACCGAGCGCGCCGTGGCGCTTCGACAGCTTGGCCCCGTCCGCGCCGTGGATCAGCGGCACGTGCGCCATCGCCGGCACGCGCCAGCTCAACGCCTGGTAGATCTGCGTCTGCCGCGCCGCATTGGTGAGGTGGTCGTCGCCGCGGATGACGTGGGTCACTCCCATGTCGTGGTCGTCGGCGACGACGGCGAGCATGTAGGTCGGCGTGCCGTCGGATCGCAGCAGCACGAAATCGTCGAGGTCGCGGTTGGCCCAGGTGACGCGGCCCTGCACCTGGTCGTCGACCACCGTCTCGCCGTCCTGCGGCGCGCGCAGCCGGATCACGGGCGCGACGCCGGGCGGTGCCTCCGCCGGGTCGCGGTCGCGCCAGCGCCCGTCGTAACGGGGCGGGCGTTTCGCCGCGCGCGCCTGCTCGCGCATCGCGTCGAGTTCGGCTTGGCTCGTCCAGCAGCGGTAGGCGTGGCCGGCGGCAAGGAGGTCGTCGACCACGGCGCGGTGCCGTGCGGCGCGGGCGAACTGGTAGACGACGTCGCCGTCCCACCCGAGCCCCAGCCAGTCAAGTCCGTCGATGATGGCGGCGATGGCCTCGGGCGTCGAGCGCTCGCGGTCGGTGTCTTCGATGCGCAGCATCATGCGCCCGCCAAAGTGTCGCGCGTAGAGCCAGTTGAACAGCGCGGTGCGCGCCCCGCCGATGTGGAGGAAGCCGGTCGGCGACGGCGCGAAACGCGTGACGACGTCATCGGCCATGGAGCAGCGATCCTGTTGAAATAGCGAGAGCCGTCAGCCGGGGCGCCGTCGTGTAGCACGGATCGTCCCAAAGCAAAGTGGGGCGTCGGGCAGCGTTATCGCCCCCCGTCGCCCCGCTTGCGTGCGGTCCGCCGCGGAAAGAACGGCGCGATCCATGCCAGGGCAGCGGGTGGCGAAACCGCGCCAGCGCACCCGCCGGTGCGGACGATGGGAGACAACGCATTGACGATGCAACGCCGCGACATCCTTGGAGGCTTGGCCGGGCTCGGCACCGCCACCGTCCTGCCCCGGCAGCTTGCCGCCGCGCAGGGCGCCCCCGCCGCCGCGCCGCCCATCGTCACTCTCTCCGCCGGCGAGCTGGCTGAGGCGATCCGCAGCACGCGGTTGTCGTCGGTGGAAGTCGTCGAGGCGCATCTCGCGCGCATCGCCGCGGTGAACCCGAAGCTCAACGCCGTCGTCCAGCTCACCGCCGATGCGGCGCGCAAGGAAGCGGCGGCCGCGGACGCCGCGCGCGCGGGCGGCACGCTCAAGGGTCCGCTGCACGGCGTGCCGGTGACGATCAAGGACACGCTGGAAACCGCGGGGGTGGTCTGCACCGGCGGCACGCTGGGTCGGGCGCACTACGTGCCGACGGCGGACGCCACGGCGGTGGCGCGGCTGCGCGCCGCCGGCGCCATCGTGCTCGGCAAGACCAACGTGCCCGAGCTCGCCGGCGCCAACGAAACGGACAACCTCGTCTATGGCCGCACCAACAATCCCTACGACCTGTCGCGCACGCCCGGCGGCAGCAGCGGCGGCGAGGCGGCCATCATCGCCGCCTGCGGCTCGCCGCTCGGCCTCGGCACGGATGCCGGCGGCAGCATCCGCGCGCCCGCGCACTATTGCGGCCTCGCCGCCCTCAAGCCGACCGCCGGCCGGGTGCCGCGCACCGGGCAGTTCCCGCGCCCGCTCGGGCCTCGGCAATCGGTGTTCCACCCAAGCCTCATCGCCCGTCGCGTCGCCGACCTCGCGCTGGCGCTGCCGATCATCGCCGGGGCGGACTTCCACGACTTCGCGGTCGTCGACGCACCGTTGCACGAGCACGGCGCCGTGGCGCTGCCCACGCTCAAGGTCGCCTTCTTCGTCGACGACGGTGCGATGGCGCCGACGCCGGAGATCGCCGCCGCCGTGCGCGCCGCGGCCAAGGCGCTCGCCGATGGCGGAGCGAGCGTGGTCGAGCGGCGCCCGCCCGGCACCGAACGCGCCGCCACCGTGTACTACGACATGACGCGCGGCGACGGCGCGGTCGGGGTGCGCGCCTTTCTCAAGTCGGTCGGCACGGAGCGCATCTCGCCGCTGTTCGAACAGTCGCTCACCACGCGCTCGGCCCCGGCGATGGGCAGCATCACCGAGGCGCTGGCCGCCTTCGCCAAGTGGGACGCGTACCGCAACGGCCTGCTGGCCTTCATGGCGGATTACGACGCGCTGCTGTCGCCGGTGCTGCCCTACGCCGCCCCGGCGCACGGCACGGCCTTCGACGCCGACCTGCAGCGCGGTACAGGCTACGCGCAGATGCACAACCTCACCGGCTGGCCGTCGGCGACCGTTCGCGTCGGCACCGCGGCCGACGGCATGCCGATCGGCGTTCAGGTCGCGGCGCGGCCCTGGCGCGAGGACGTCGCGCTCGCCGCCGTGCAGCATCTCGAAACGGCGTTCGGGGGCTGGCGTATGCCCGCGATCAGCATCTAGACTACGGCAAGGCGGGACCGCGCCCCGCGTTCGAGACGTCGATGACGGACACTGTCGGCACCGCGTTCGAAGGTCGCGCCGCAGTCGGTGGCCGCGGCGAGCGCTTGCGCGGCGCCGGACTCGCCGCGGCGCTCCGACAGGCGTTCGCGGTCGAGGTCGAACAGCGCCGCATCTTTCTTTGGCTGCCAGTGGCGTTCGGTGCCGGCATCGCCCTGTACTTCGCCGCCGATCGCGAGCCGGTCCTGCCGCTGACCGTCGTAGCCGTCGTGCTGCTGGCGTCGGCAGCGGCGGCGTTGCGGGCGCATCGCCGTGCCTTCGCGTGCCTCGTCGGCGCGGCGGCGCTTTTCGCCGGCCTCGCTGCGGCGGGGACGCGCAGCGCCCTCGTTGCTGCGCCCGTTCTCGACCGCATCCGCATCGCCGACGTGCAGGGCTATGTCGAGCAGATGGACCATCGCCGCGAGGGAGCGCGCTTCGTCCTTCGCGTCGTCGCCAGCGAGGGGCTCGCCACCTTGCCCTACCGCGTGCGCCTGACGACGCGGCGCACGCCGCCCGTCGAGGCCGGCGCCTTCGTCGAGTTGAAGGCGCGGCTGCTGCCGCCGTCCCGCGCCGCCGCACCGGGCGGCTACGACTTCGCGCGCGACGCCTGGTTCGGGCGGATCGGCGCCGTGGGCAGCGTGCTCGGTCGCATGGAGCTGGCCGACGCGCCCGAGCCGCCGGGTGCGTCGCTGGTCGCCGCCGCCGCCATCGACCGCGCCCGCAACGCGCTCGCCCGCCGCGTCGATGCGATCATCGGTGGCGATGCCGGCGCCATTGCCGCGGCCATGGTGACGGGCAAGCGCGACCTGCTGTCGGACGAGGCGCGAGAGCTGATCCGCCAAGCGGGCATTTTCCACGTCATCACCATCTCGGGCGTGCAGATGACCCTCGTCGCCGGCATCTTCTTCGTCGGCCTGCGGCGCCTGCTGGCGCTGAGCCCGGTGCTGGCGCTCAACTACCCCATCAAGAAGTGGGCGGCGGGCGCGGCGATCGTCGCCGCCACCGGTTACGACGTCATGACCGGCTCCCGCGTCGGCACCGAGCGCGCTTTGGCGATGACGGTGATCCTGCTCGGCGCCGTGATCCTCGACCGCCAGGCGCTGACCATGCGCAACCTCGCCATCGCCGCGCTCGTGGTGCTGCTGTGCCAGCCGGAAGCGCTGCTCGGCGCCAGCTTCCAGCTGAGCTTCGCCGCCGTCGCCGCGCTAATCGCCGTTCACGAGGCGCGGGCGGCAGTGGCCGTGGACGAACGGGCGGGCCTGCGGCCGGGCGCGCCGCGCCGCGGCTGGCTGGCGCGCCGGCTCACCGGCGGGCACGGGCTGCGCGCCACCCTCGCCGCGACCGCGGGGGCGACGGCGGCGACCGCCTCGTTCATGGCTTACGACTTCCACGAGCTGAACATGTACGTCCTCGTCGGAAACCCGCTCACCCTGGCGATCATCGAGGTGTTCGCGGTGCCGGGCGCCTTGCTCGGGACGCTGCTCTATCCGCTCGGGCTCGACGCCCCCGTGTGGCACTGGGTCGGCCTCGGCATCGCCCTCATCATGCGCGCGGCCCGTTTCATCGGCGCCCTGCCGGGGTCGAGCCTGCACCTGCCGGCCTTCGCGCCGTGGTCGCTGCCGTTCCTGGCGATGGCCGTGCTGTGCGTGGTGATCTGGCGGACGCGGCTGCTGCGGGCGACCGCGCTGCCCTTCGCGCTCGTCGGGCTGTGCGGCGCCGTGCTCGGCCCGAGCTTCGACCTCGCCGTGGCAGCTGGCGGCGATGCGATGGCGGTTCGAGGAAGCGATGGCCGCCTCGCCGTGATCGGTCGCCGCCCCAGCGCCTTCGATGCCGAGCAATGGCTGCGCGGCGACGCCGACGGCCGCGACGCCAAGAGCGCCATGCGCAAGGACGCCTGCGACGCCAAGGGGTGCGTCGGGCGCTTGGCCGACGGCCGCCCGGCGGCGATCGTGCTTGATGCTTCCGCATTTGCCGAAGATTGCGTGCGTGCCGCCGTGGTCGTGACGCCGCTCGTTGCGCCGAGCGGCTGCGCGGCGGAGGTCGTGATCGACCGCGAAAGCCTGCGGCGGACCGGCGCCGTCGCGCTCAAGGCGACTCCGAACGGATTTGCGATGACCACGGCGCGTGGCGTCGACCAGGATCGGCCATGGTCGCCGGCGCGCCCGTGGACGGCCCGCCTCCGCGCTGGATCGGTGGCGGATCAGTAGCGGCGGATCAGGCTGACCAGCTTGCCCTGGATCTGCACGCGGTCCGGCCCGAAGATGCGGGTCTCATAGGCCGGATTCGCCGCCTCCAGCGCGATGGAGTTGCCGCGCTTGCGCAGACGCTTCAGCGTCGCCTCCTCGTCGTCGATGAGGGCGACGACGATGTCGCCTGTTTCGCCCGAGTCCTGGCGCCGAATGATGACCGTGTCCTGGTCGAGGATGCCGGCCTCGATCATCGAGTCGCCGCGCACTTCGAGGGCGTAATGCTCGCCGGCCGGCAGCATGTCGGGCGGCAGACCGACGGTGTGGCTGCGCGCTTGCAGTGCGGAGATCGGCGTGCCGGCGGCGATGCGCCCCATCACCGGAATCGTCACAACGGCGCGCGCGTCCTCCTCGGCGGGGGTGGGTGGACGCACGCGGCCGAGCGTGCCTTCGATCACGGACGGTTCGAAGCGCCGCGCGCGGGCCGGCGACGGCGATGCCGATTCGGGCAAGCGCAGCACTTCCAGCGCCCGAGCGCGGTTTGGCAGACGGCGGATGAACCCGCGCTCCTCCAGCGCGATGATGAGGCGATGAATGCCGGACTTCGACCTGAGGTCGAGCGCTTCCTTCATTTCGTCGAAGGAGGGCGGCACTCCTGCCTCCTTCAAGCGTTCGTTGATGAAGCGAAGGAGTTCGCTTTGCTTTCTGGTCAGCATGGGCGGCCCTCATCTCGGACGGACCGCGGCCGTGGCGGCTGATCCAGATCGATGTCGTTACGCCGTGAGCTTACGAAAACAAAAAGTGAACATCAACCCTGTTCTTCGCATGTTCTCCACGGTGTTGTGACATCGAAAGGGTTTTTCCGGTGCGCCAAGCCACGCGACAACTTTCGATCGAGACACGCGGCAAGGACCTGATCGAGTTCACGGATGCGGTGACGAGCTTCGTGGAGGCGGAGCGCTTCGTGACGGGCTTGCTGACCCTGTTCTGCCGTCACACCTCGGCGTCCCTGCTGATCCAGGAGAATGCCGACCCCGACGTGCAGGCCGATCTGAAGAGTTTCTTCGAGGCTGTGGCGCCCGAGGGCAAACGCTACGTTCATAGCGCGGAGGGGCCGGACGACATGCCGGCGCACATCCGTGCCGCGCTGACGCAGACGCAGCTTTCGATCCCCATCGTCGACGGCCGCCTGGTGCTCGGCACGTGGCAGGGCATCTATCTTTTCGAGCATCGGCGGCGCCCGCACCGCCGCACGGTGGTGCTGCACGCCCTCGGCGCTTGACGGTACGCGTTCAGCCCGCGCGCAGCCGCAGCACGCGGCACGGTGCGCCGGCCTCGTCGGCGGTGGCGAACGGCCCGCGGATCAGCAGGCACTCCGCCTCGGCCAGCACGCGCAGCATTGAGGAATCCTGCAGCCGATTCGGCGTCGCGACGAGCGCGCCGTCGGCTCGCCGCGCCAGTGTTGCCCGGAGGTAGTCCTGCCGCCTGTCGTTTGCCGGCAACGGCGCGCCGAGCACGGCCGGCTCGCTCAGGTCGTTTCCTGCCCGGCGGTCGCCGCAAAGGGCGCGCACCAGCGGCACCAGGAACAGGACGCCGCAGACGATGGCGGACACGGGATTGCCGGGCAGGCCGAGGATGCTGGTCGTGCCCATGTGACCATGGATCAGCGGCTTGCCCGGGCGCATGGCGATGCGCCAGAAGCCGAGGTCCATGCCCTGGCGGGCCAGCGCCGGCTTGACGAGGTCGTGGTCGCCGACGGAGGCGCCGCCGAGCGTGACCAGGACGTCGGCGCCGCCCTCGCGTGCCGCGGCGATCGCCGCCTCCAGCGCCGGCAGCCGATCCGGCACGATGCCGAGGTCGAGCACTGCGCCGCCGGCCTCCTCGACGTAGGCGGCGACGGCGTAGCTGTTCGATGCGACGATCTGATCCGGCCCGACCACGTCGCCCGGCGCGACCAGTTCGTCGCCGGTGGCGATGATCGCCACGACCGGCCGGCGCGTGACCGGCAGGGCCGGGTGGTTCATCGCGGCGGCGAGCGCGATCTCCGCGGGGCCGAGCCGCGTGCCGGCGTCGAGCAGCACGTCGCCTTCCGCGAAGTCGAGCCCGGCGGCGCGCACGTTGCGGCCGCGCTGCGGCTGCTCGCGCGCATGGACTGTGCCGCCGTCCACGTCCGCCACCTCCTGGATCAGCACCGTGTCGGCGCCGGGCGGCACCGGGGCGCCGGTGAAGATGCGCACGCATTCCCCGGGCTGGAGCGTGCCGGCGTAGCCGCGCCCGGCCGCGCTTTCGCCGACGAGGCGGAGCGCGGAGGCGAGGTCGGCGTGGCGCAGGGCGTAACCGTCCATCGCCGACACATCGGCCGGCGGTTGGGTGCGCAGCGCCGCGAGGGGGCGTGCCAGCGTCCGCCCGCGCGCGGCGTGCAACGGCACGGTCTCGGCGGGCAGGGCGGATACCGGGGCGAGCACCCGCGCCAGCGCGTCCGCGACCGACAGCATGTCCTCCTTCACGCTGCTTTCCAATCCCCGGATCTGCCGCCGGATTTTTCAAGGAGGCCGATGTCGCCGATGCGCATGCCGCGGTCGACCGCCTTCAGCATGTCGTAGAGCGTAAGGCAGGCAACCCCGACCGCGGTCAGCGCCTCCATCTCGACGCCGGTTCGTCCCGATACCTTGGCCGTGGCGATCACCCGGAAGCCGGGCAGGGCGGGATCGGGCGCGATGTCCACCGTCACCTTGGTCAGGGCGAGCGGGTGGCAGAGCGGGATCAGCTCCGCCGTGCGCTTGGCCGCCATGATGCCGGCGAGGCGGGCGGTCGCCACCACGTCGCCCTTGGCGGCAGTGCCGGACAGTGCGAGATCGAGCGTCGCCGCCGCCATCGCGATGCAGCCCTCCGCCACCGCGAGCCGCGCGGTGACCGGCTTGTCCGACACGTCCACCATGTGGGCGGCGCCGGTCGCGTCGAGGTGGGTGAGCCCGGCCATCAGGACGCCGCCGCCGCCGGCTGGCGCAAGGGGGCGAGGAGGCGGCGCGTCGCCGCCGCGACGTCGTCCTGGCGCATCAGGCTTTCGCCGACGAGCACGGTGCGCACCCCGTGGCGGGCAAGGCGATGGCAGTCGTCGGCGGAGAGGATGCCGCTTTCGGCAACGACGATGCGGTCGTCGGGGACCAGGGTGGCGAGGCGCTCGGTGGTGCCGAGCGACACGGCAAAGGTGCGCAGGTCGCGGTTGTTGATGCCGACGAGGCGCGTGTCGAGGCGCAGCGCGCGCGCGAGCTCCGTCTCGTCATGCACCTCGACGAGCACGTCCATGCCGACGTCGTGGGCTGCGTCGCGCAGCATCCGCGCCGTGGCGTCGTCGAGGCAGGCCAGGATGAGCAGGATGCAGTCGGCGCCGTGGGCACGCGCCTCGGAAACCTGGTAGGGGTCGAACATGAAGTCCTTGCGCAGCGCCGGCAGCGCCACCGCCGCGCGGGCGGCGGCGAGGAAGGCGAGGTCGCCGGCAAAGGACGGCCCGTCCGTCAGCACGGACAGGCAGGCGGCGCCGCCCGCCTCGTAGGCGCGGGCCAGCGCCGGCGGGTCGAACGCGGCGCGGATCAGCCCCTTGGACGGGCTGGCCTTCTTGATCTCGGCGATCAGCGCGGTGCGACCCGCGGCGTGCGCGGCATCGAGCGCGCTGACGAAGCCGCGCGGCGGCGGGGCCGCCTCGGCGCGCGCCCGCATCGCGGCGTCGGGTATGGCCTCCCTGGCGGCGGCGATCTCGCTGCGCTTGTAGGCTTCGATGCGGCGGAGAATGTCAGTCACGGCATCACTCCGCCGCCGCAACGCGTCCGACCCGCGACGCGCGAACGAGGCGGGCGAGCACGTCGGCGGCACGGCCCGCCGTCAACGCCGCGTCAGCCAGCGCGTAGCCCTCGGCGAGCGCTTCCGCGCGGCCGGCGACGACCAGCGCGGCGGCGGCGTTGAGGCAGCCGATGTCGCGGTACGGGTTGCGCGCGCCATCGAGCACGGCGCGCAACGCGGCGGCGTTGTGGGCGGGGTCGCCGCCGCGCAGCCGGTCGAGCGCCGTGCGGGGCAGGCCGACATCGGCCGGCTCGACGAGGAAGCGGCTGATGGCGCCGGCGTGCCATTCCACCACCTCCGTCGGTCCGGTGGTGGTGATCTCGTCGAGTCCGTCCGACCCGTGCACCAGCCAGGCGCGCTCCGCGCCCAGCGCCCCGAGCGCACGCGCCAGCGGCTCCAGCCAGTCCGGCGAGAACACGCCGACGACGAGCCGGGAGACGCCGGCCGGGTTCGACAGCGGCCCGAGCAGGTTGAACAGGGTGCGCACGCCGAGTTCGGCGCGCACCGCTGCGAAGTGCCGCATGGCGGCGTGGTGCGCCGGCGCCGGCATGAAGCACAGGCCGGCGACGGCGAGGCAGTGCTCGGCGGAGGCGTCGAGGCTGACGCCGAGCGCGGCGAGCACGTCGCTCGATCCCGCACGCGACGAGGCCGCGCGATTGCCGTGCTTGGCGACCGGTACGCCGCAGCCGGCGACGATGAGGGCGGCCAGCGTCGACACGTTGAAGGTGCCGTGGCCGTCGCCGCCGGTGCCGACGATGTCGACCGCACCGGGCGGTGCGGCGACGCGCACCATGCGCGCCCGCAGCGCCGCGACGGCGCCGGCGATCTCGTCCACCGTTTCGCCACGCACTCGCAGCGCCATCAGCACCGCGCCCATCTGCGCTGGCGTTGCCTCGCCCGACAGCAGCAGCGCGAAGGCGTCCTCCGCCTCCACCCGCGTCAGCGCGCGGCCGGTGGCGAGCGTCGCGAGGAGGGCCTTGACCGCCGCCATCAGGCGGCCGCGTCGGCGTGTGCGCCCGCGATCGGGCGGGCGTACCACGCCGCCGCGAGGTCGAGGAAGTTGCCGAGGATGCGGCGACCTCCCTCGGTGGCGATGCTTTCCGGATGGAACTGCACGCCGTGGATCGGCAGGCTGCGGTGCGACAGCCCCATGACGAGGCCGTCGGTCTCCGCCGTGACGGCGAGGCTGTCCGGCAGGGTCGCGCGGTCGACCACCAGGGAATGATAGCGCGTCGCCCGCACCGGCGCGTTGAAGCCGTGAAACACCGTCTGCGCCGCGTGGGTCACGGTTGCGACCTTGCCGTGGACCGGCACCGGCGCGCGCACCACCGTGCCGCCGAAGGCCTCGCCGATCGCCTGATGGCCGAGGCATACGCCGAAGATCGGCGTCGTCGCGCCCGCCGCGCGGATGAGGTCGAGGCAGATGCCGGCCTCGCGCGGCGTGCAGGGGCCGGGCGACAGCACGATGGCGTCCGCGCCGGCCGCCGCGACCTCGGCGGCGCTGCGGGCATCGTTGCGCACCACCTCGACGCGCGCGCCCAAAGCCCCGAAATCGTGCACGAGGTTCCAAGTGAAGCTGTCGTAGTTGTCGATCAGGATGACGTGCGGCGCACTGGTCCGGGACGCTTGCATGGGCACCATATCGGGTTGCGCGGCCGGCGCGGTCAAGGCCGTCATGCGGGCGTCGCGTCGCGCTGCTTCGGTCGGGTGCGATGGCGGGGAACGAGCGATGACGGGAGGTCAGGGATGATGCAGCGACCGACACGGCGCGCGGTTATGGCGGGAAGCGCAGCGACGATGCTCGCTGCGCCCGCGCCGCCCGCCGGGGCGCAGCCCGTCACGGCGCAATCCGGCATGGCTCAGTCCGGCATGGCTCAGTCCAACTTGGCGACGGGGCTCGTGAAGGAGGCGTTGCCGGACGGGGCGCAGGGACCGGCACTCGCCGGCGTGCTCGTGTCGAACGGGCGCGAGGTCGTTCGCACCGACGCGGCCGGACGCTACAGCCTGCCCCTCGCGCCGGGTCAGGTGGTGTTCGTGGTCGCGCCGGCCGGCTACCGCCCGCCGCGGGCGCCGGACACAAACCTGCCGCGCTTCTCCTACGTCCATGATCCCGCCGGCACGCCGGCCTCGCTGAACCTGCGCTATGGCGGTCTGCCGCCGACCGGGCCGCTGCCGGCGTCCATCGACTTCGTGCTGACTCGCGCGCCGCAGCCGGCGCGCTTCGACGTGATCCTGTTCACCGATCCGCAGCCGGAATCGACCGCCGAGGTCGAATACATGCGCGACGACGTGGTTTCCGGCCTGATCGGCAGCGACGCCGCCTTCGGCATCACCTGCGGCGACATCGCCTTCGACGACCTGTCCATGTATGGGCGCATCAACCGCATCATCGGGCGCATCGGGCTTCCCTGGTGGACGGTGGGCGGCAACCACGACCTCGACCTCGACGCGCCCGACGCCCAACGCGCGCGCGATACCTACAAGCGGGTGTTCGGCGCACCGGCCTACGCGCACGAACATGGCCAAGCCCTGTTCATCATGCTCGACAACGTCGAGTACCGCGGCGTCGGCCCGGGCGGCAGACCGGGCGCGTACCGCGGCGTCGTCCCACCCGACCAGCTCGCCTTCGTGGAAAACCTGCTGGAGCTCACGCCGGCCGATCGGCTGATCGTGCTCGTCATGCACATCCCGTTGACGACCTACCTCGACCCTGCCGCGCCGGCGCAGACGACGGCCAACGCCGCGGAACTGCTCAAGCTCGTCCGCGACCGTCCCTGCGTCAGCTTCGCCGGGCACACCCACACGACCGAGCACCACTACCTCGACGTGCCCGGCCGCTCGGCGCCGCACCACCATCACGTGCTCACCGCCGTGTCCGGCTCGTGGTGGAGCGGGCCGCCGGACCATCGCGGCATCGCCTGCGCCGACAGCCATGACGGCACGCCCAACGGCTACCACGTGCTCAGCGTCGACGGTACGTCCTACACCACGCGCTTCGTGCCCGCGGCCGAGCCGGCAGGCCGGCAGATGCGCGTCAGCCTCGACGCGCAGCTCCACGGTGACGCGCGGGAGGTGGTACGCGAGCTGTCGGAAGCGGCGCTGCTGCGCTCGCCGATCTCGGCAGAACAGGCGGCGGGCACGCGCGTCGTGGTGAACCTGTTCGACGGCGGCCCGCGCTCCACGGTGACGATGGCCGTCGACGGCGGGGCACCGGTGGCATTGTCGCAGGTGTCGCGCCCCGACCCGTTCGTGCAGCAGCTCTACGCGCGCCATCCCGCCACCATCAAGCCGTGGGTCGCGCCGAAACCGTCGTCGCATGTTTGGCAGGGCCGGCTGCCGCCCGGCCTGACGCCCGGCACCTACGCGCTCCATGTGACGGCGAGGGACGAGTACGGTCGTACCCACCGCGACGGCATGGTGCTGGAGGTGGTGTGACCGGCTACGCCGCCGCGTCGCGCTGCCTGTAGCCGAGGTCGGCGTTGAGCGCGTCGAGCACCTGGCGCGCCGCGTCGGTCACCACCGTGCCGGGCGGGAACACGGCGGCGGCGCCGGCCGCGCGCAGCGCCGCGAAATCCTGCGGCGGGATCACGCCGCCGACGACCACGGTGATGTCGCTGCGCCCCGCCGCGTCCAGCGCGGCGCGCACCGCCGGCACGATGGCGAGGTGCCCGGCCGCCAGCGTCGACACCCCGATGACGTGGACGTTGCCGGCGACGGCCTGGAGCGCCGCTTCCTCCGCCGTCGCGAACAGCCCGCCGACCTCGACGGCGAAGCCGAAATCGGCGAAGGCCGAGGCGATCACCTTCTGCCCGCGGTCGTGGCCGTCCTGGCCGACCTTGGCGACGAGGATTGTCGGCGCCCGCCCGTCGTTGTCGGTGAAGTCGCGCACGCGCGCGCGCACCTCGCGCACGGCGTCGCTGTCGCCGGCCGCGCGGCGGTACACGCCCGTCACCATCTCCGGCTTGGCATGGTGGCGGCCGAACACCTCCTCCAGCGCCAGCGACATTTCGCCGACGGTGGCCTCGGCGCGCGCGGCCTTGACAGCGAGGGCGAGCAGGTTGCCGTCGCCCCGCGCACCCTCCCGCAGCGCGTCGAGCGCGGCGGCGAGGCGGCCGGCATCGCGCCCGGCGCGCAACTGCGCGAGCTTGGCGAGCTGACGCTCGCGGACGCCGGAACTGTCGATCACGCGCAGCACCAGCTCGTTCTCGCCCGGCGGCGGGTAGCGGTTGACGCCGATCACCGCCTGCACGCCGCCGTCGATGCGCGCCTGGGTGGCCGTCGCCGTCTCCTCGATGCGGCGCTTGGGCACGCCGGCCTCGATCGCCCGCGCCATGCCGCCCAGCCGTTCGATCTCGGCGAGGTGGGTGCGGGCGCGCCCGGCAAGGTCGTGGGTCAGGCGCTCGACGTAGTACGACCCGCCCCAGGGATCGATGATGCGCGTCGTGCCGCTTTCCTCCTGCAGGAAGATCTGGGTATTGCGGGCGATGCGTGCGGACGCGTCGGTCGGCAGCGCCAGCGCCTCGTCGAGCGCGTTGGTGTGCAGCGACTGCGTGTGCCCCTGCGTCGCCGCCATCGCCTCGATCGCCGTGCGCACCACGTTGTTCGGCACGTCCTGCGCGGTGAGCGACCAGCCCGAGGTTTGGCAATGGGTGCGCAGCGCCAGCGACTTCGGCGACGTCGGCGCGAACTGCGACACCAGCTCGCACCACAGCAGCCGCGCGGCGCGCATCTTGGCGATCTCGGTGAAGAAGTTCATGCCGACCGCCCAGAAGAACGACAGGCGCGGGGCGAAGCCGTCGATGTCGAGGCCGGCGGCCAAGCCGGCGCGGATGTACTCGACCCCGTCGGCGAGGGTGTAGGCGAGTTCGAGATCCGCCGTCGCCCCTGCCTCCTGCATGTGGTAGCCGGAGATGGAGATGGAGTTGAACTTCGGCATGTGGCGGGCGGTGTGCCCGAAGATGTCGGACACGATGCGCAGCGACGCCGCCGGCGGATAGATGTAGGTGTTGCGCACCATGAACTCTTTGAGGATGTCGTTCTGAATGGTGCCGGCGAGCTTGGCCTGCGCCACGCCCTGCTCCTCCGCCGCGACGATGTAGAGCGCCAGGATCGGCAGAACCGCGCCGTTCATCGTCATGGATACCGACACCTCGCCGAGCGGAATGCCGGCGAACAACGTGCGCATGTCGAGGATGGAGTCGATGGCGACCCCGGCGAGGCCGACGTCGCCGGCGACGCGAGGATGGTCGGAGTCGTAGCCGCGATGCGTCGGCAGGTCGAAGGCGACGCTGAGGCCCTTCTGCCCGCCGGCGAGGTTGCGGCGGTAGAAGGCGTTGGACTCTTCGGCCGTGGAGAAGCCGGCGTACTGGCGAATGGTCCAGGGCTGGTTGACGTACATGGTCGCGTAGGGGCCGCGCACGAACGGCGCGACGCCGGGGAAGCCGTCGAGGGCGGGCAGGCCGTCCAGGGCGGCGGCGGCATAACGCGAGGCGACCGCGATCTCCTCCGGCGTGGTCCAGTCCGCGCGAGGGGCAGGCGCGGCGACCGGCGTGGCGGCGAAGGGGACCGTGGTGAAGTCGGGAAGGCTCATGGTCGTCCTCGTCGACAACCGCCGGTCGGCCCCGGCGGGCACTCCGTCACGTGGTGCGGCCAGGGCCGGGCGGCCAGCCCTTCAGCGCCCCATCGCGTCCAGCGTCGAGGAAAGCACGTCGAGCATGTTCGCGCCATCATGGAGAAGGTCGTCGACGCCCCTCCTTCGCCATGCCTCGTCGTCGCCGGCCATCAGCACGCGGGTGGCACCGTTCGCGCGGAGCGCGGCGAGCGCGGCGGCGCCGTCGGCGGCGTAGGCGGCATCGGTGCCGCATAGGCAGGCGACGAGGGTGCCGCTCGCGGCGAAACGGGCGCCGAGGGTTCCCTGCGCATCCGCCGCAGGCACGGCGGCGAGGCCGGCGGCGGCGAGGACGTTGGCCGCGGCGGCAGCGCGGGTGCCATAGGCGGCAGGCGCCCCCAATGGCGCCAGGAACACCACCGGCGGAGCTTTGCCTCCGGCTTCGGCACGGTCGCGCAGCGCTTCGAAGGGCTCGGCGTCGCGGTGCGACGGCAAGGCGGCGTGGGGGCGCGGTTCGGGCCGGCGCGGCACGTCGAGAACGTGCGGTGCGGGTTCGCCGAGGCTGGCGAAGCGGCTGGTGCCGACGAGGCCGCGCGCGAGGCTCGCGATGCCGGAGCGGCGCTTGGCGGCGGTCGCGGCAATCGCCGCGCGCAGCCCGCCGGCGCCGGCCAGCGCCGCCTCGATCCCGCCGGCTGCCTCGATGTCCTGGAACAACGCCCAGGCCCGCGCGCACAACCCGTCGGTGAGCGCGTCGAGACCACCCGAGCCGGCCGCTGCGTCGTCGACCTTGGCGAGGTTGGCTTCATCGATCAGCACGCGGGACACGTTGCGGGCGAGCCGGCGCGCGGCGTCGTCGGGCAGGCCCAGCGCCAGCGTCATCGGCAGCACGGTGACCGCGTCCGCCCCGCCGAGGCCGGCGGCGGTCGTGGCCGCGACCGCGCGCATCACGTTCACGTGCGGGTCGCGGCGCGTCATCATGCGCCAGGAGGTTTCCGCGTGGAGGCGCAGCGGCCGGGGGTCGAGCCCGCAGGCCGCCTCGACGCGCGCCCACAGCCGGCGCATCGCCCGCAGCTTGGCGATGCCGAGGAACATGTCGGCATCGACGGCGAGGAGAACGGCCACCGCGCGGCGTGCGGCGTCGAGGCCGTCGAAGTCGAGATGGCGGAGATAGGCGACCGCCGTCGCCAGCACCGCCGCGAGTTCCTGCGCCTCGCCGGCGCCGGCCTCGTGGTAGGGCCGCCCGTCCGCAAGCAGCGGGCGCCCGGCGAAGCCGCCGCGATGCGCGGCCTCCATCACTTGCGTCAGCTCGGCCGCCTGCCACGCTTGGCCGTCACGGGCGGCCCGGCCGATCGGGTCGCAGCCGAGGTCGACGTCGAGCGCCGCGCTCGTCAGCCGCCGCGCGGCGGCAAGGTCGGCCAGCGCCGTCGCCGCGGCAACGGTGTCGCGTCCGGCATCGAGGCGCAAGGAGATGAGGTCGAGGTCCACCCCGGCCAGGGCGGTGTCCAGCACCGCGCCCGCGGCGTCGAGCCCGAAGCCGCGCGCAAAGGCGCTGCCGGCCGTCACCAGGGTCAGGGCGTCGGCGCCGCCCTCCAGTTCGAGCAGGGCGGCGTCGTTGGCGGGGCCGGGCAGGGGATGGTCGACGCGCTGGCTCACCGCCCACGCGTCGCGGGCACGCCACGGTTGCGGCGCCGCGGTCGTGCTGCGCCGGTAGAGCGGCTCGATCGCGAGACCCTCGTCGGTCGCCCCGCGCAGCAGGTCGAGCGAGCCGCCCACGGCCTTTTCCGCAAGGGCGCGCCACCGCGCTTCGGCCGCCGCCTCGTCCATCGGCGTTACAACAGGCCGGCGAGGCCGGGGATCGCCCGCGCGACCCGGTCGACCCGCTCGGCACCCCCCTTTTCGCGAGCGAAGGCGAGGATTTCCCGGCCGACGCTCGTCATCTGGCCGGTGCTCAGCCCGAGGCCGGTAAGCTGCGCGGCCACCGCCATGACGCCGCCACCGCCGAACAGGTTCGCCAAACCGCCCATCGCCCCGCCGCCACCGGTCTCCGCCTTGCCGGCGGAAACCGCGTCGTCCATGCCGGGCAAATAGCGCGCGAGTTCGGCGAACTCCGCCGGGGCCTGACGCTTCAGGAAGGCGAGCACGAGCCCCGTCGCCCGCCGCGACGTGTCGGCCGGGATGGAGGCGGCCTTCGCCACCCGATCGATCAGTTCGTCCATCCGAGCCTCGTCGGCGGTGCAGCCCCGCCGATCCTATGCCGGTCGAGCGGGGTGCGGGCAAGCCGCCTGAAAGGCGCGGGCGGGGCGTGCCCCGCCGGTTTCTCACTCGATGTGGACGCCGCTGTCCGCGGCGAGCGACTTGACGAGGCGTCGGTCGACCTCGCCCTTGACCGGCAGCTTGTGGACCTTCTCATAGGCTTCGATGGCCTTGCGCGTGGACGCGCCCATGGTGCCGTTGGCCTTGACGGCGAAGCCGAGCTTGCCGAGCGCCTTCTGCACGCCGAGGATCGTCCTGTCGCCCTTCTCCGCCGGCACCGCCGGCGATCCGCCCTTGAGGAGCCGCCCGATCGGGTCGTCGCCGGCGTCGTCCTGCGCGGGTGCCACCGGCCGCTTGAGCTTGACGGCGGCAGCGAGCGCCTCGTTCGGCTGGGGCGGCGCCGCGCGCATCGGGGCTGCCGCAGGCGGCACGTCGGGAGCCGCCGCGATCGCGGCAGGTGCCGGCGGCGGGTCCACCTTGCTGAACAGCGGTGCCGGGTGACGGCCCTTCTGCATCAGCAGAGCGTTGACCAGTATGCCGGCGCCGATCGTCACGCTCATGCCGATGGCGGCGATGCGCGCGACGTTGTTGGCGCGGAAGAAGCCGCCCTTGGCCTTGCCGCGCCCGGCGGCCGGGCGCGACCTGCGCGCGGCCTTCCTGCGGGTCGGCGATGCCGCGCCGATGTCGTCGTCGAAGGTCGCGGCTGCGCTACGCAAGTTGCTTCATCCTTTCGTGGAGGCGATGATGATTCGTTGTCGGCACGGCGTCGAGATGCCGTCGTGCAGGCCGCGCGTGTCGCGGATCCGGGGCCTGAGATGCCGCGGCGAGGGCGCGCCGCGGCAGGCTGACGGTGACGCGGGTGCCGCGCCCGACCTCGCTGTCGAAGGCGAGGTCGCCACCGAGCGTCTCGACGAGGCTGCGCACCACCGACAAACCGAGCCCCGTGCCTTCGGTGGCGCGCGACGCGGCATCGCCGGCCCGGAAGAAACGGTCGCCAAGGCGCGACAGGTCGCCGGCGTCGATGCCGACGCCGGTATCGGTGACGGTGAAGTGCAGCGACGTGGCCTCGCGGCGTGCGGCCACCGAGACGCGCCCGCCACCTCCGGTGAATTTCACCGCGTTGGAGAGCAGGTTGATGAGGATCTGGCGGCAGGCGCGGGCGTCGCCGTCGACCTCGCCGAGGTCGGCAGGGATGTCGCGCAGCACCGTCACCCCTCGCTCCTGCGCGGCGAGCCGCACGATGTCGCAGGATTGCGCGACCAGCGCCGCCACTGCGACGTGCTCGGCAGCGTCGCGCGCGCCGGCGCGCTCCGCCTCGACCCGATCCTTTGAAACGTCGAGGATGGCGTTGACCATGCCGAGCAGGTGTTGACCGGCCTGATTGATGATGCGGGCGTATTCGCGCTGCTTGTCCCCGTCTCGCGGCTGCAGGGTGCGGCTTGCCAGCATTTCGGAAAACCCGATGATGGCGTTCAGCGGCGCGCGCAGCTCGTGGCTGACGTTGGCGAGCACGCCGTCGGCCGGCGGTGGTGCGATATGAATTGTTCCGACGGCGGCGGGTGCCTCGCATGGCGCGGCGCTCGGCGCGGCGACGGGGCGCAGCACCGCCGCGACGTCGCCCTCGATGCCGCCGAGGCGGTGGACGCGCACCTCGACAGGAATGCTGTCGCCCCGCCCGGCCTCAACCGTCGCGTCGCGGTGCAGCCGGACCTTGCCGACCCGCGTGCCGTCGTCGCGCGCCGCGTCGGCGATGAGGGCGAGGAAGCCGACACGATCGGCCGGGTGCATCCGTGCGAGCAGGCGGCCACCGGCGAGGGTGTCGGGTGCAATGCCGAGCCGCGTGCCGCTCTCGGCGTCGGCGTGCAGGACGGTGCCGTCCCCTGCGAGAACGATGGTCGTGTCGCCGGCCGCCGCGCGCAACGCCGCCCCGCGCGCCTCGTCCTTAGAGAAGCAATGGCGGCCAGGAGAGGCACGCTGCACGCCCGCCAGGATTGCGAGCGCGGCGACGGCCGCGGCAAGCGCCGTACCCATGCCGCCCCCGCCGCCGCAGCTCGCGACGGCGAGAAGCGCTGCCGTGAGCACAACCGCGACGGCGAACCCGCTCGCGCCGCGCCGCACCGCACCGGCCTCGACCCCCGCGAGCACGGCCCAAACCGCCGCCGCGACGGTCGCGCCCTCCATGCCCAGCGCGAGCACGAGGGAGATGGTCGCGCAGCTCCCGGCGGCGACGACGCGGCCGAGCCGCAGCCGCCCCGTGTGCGCGACGATGCACGCGGCCGCGAGCTGCACCACCGCGAGCGCGAAGACGGCGGCTTCGGCGGGCGTCGGGGCGCCGCGGTAGGCGAGGAAGAAGGGGACGGCGCCGAGTGCCGCGGCGGATAGGCCGATGCGCTGCACGAGGAACCATCGGTGCGCGTGGCGCAGCGCATCGGGAGATCGTCGAACGGCGGGGTGGACAAGCGCGCAGGTCGCGGCGGCAGCGCTCCGGGTAAAACTCAAAGAACCTACTCCGCCATCGCGCGGCGAACTCGAACCGGTGCGCGACGAGACGCAACGTCGCAGTTCCGGTTTAAACGATGCTGAAGCCCTGCCCTCGCGGCCCGGGGCTGTCGACGAGGGTCGGCCGGTGCCGCCGTTTATGCTTGAGAAAGTGTTGCCGCCGTCGCGGTGGGGACTCGGCCTCGTGGCCTGCCGCGCTTCGGCGGGTGCGCCTTGATGAAGGAAGCGTCAAGCCGACCCCTCGAATCCTCGCGTCCATCGTGGCGGTTGCTTCGCGGGTGGCGGCTAGGGTCGTTCCCGTTCGCCGTTGGAGCTTCCCATGTTCCTCATCCGCTGTGCCTTCTGGCTCGCCGTCGTGTACGCGTCCATGTTCTGGGGCGGAGGGGCGCTGCGCCGCCACGGCGCCTTTGAGGCGGCAGTTGCGGACGGCACGGCGCGGGCCGGTGCCGTCACGCGATCGCTCGCCGATGGGGTCGCGTGCGGGGCGGGTGTGGAACGCTGCGCCGTTGCCGCGGTTCATGCGGCCGCGGCGGCGCGCGTGGCCGACGCGGCATCAATGACGGCGCTGGTGCAGACCGCGCTGCGGTCGGACGAGGGCAGCGAGGAGATCGTGCGGGATGCGGACGAGGTGCCGGCGCCGCAGCGGCGCGGTGCGGGTGCCCTGTCCCGCCCGCGGTGAACGACCGGCGACGCAACGTGCCGCATCGGACCGAGGGGAAAGCCTCGCGCGCACGTTTCGCCGATGTTGTAAGGGGTGTGCGGGGTTCGAACCGCCTAGGGCGTATGCATGGCTTTGCAGGATATTCTCGACAACTTCGAGCTGCTTGACGATTGGGACGACCGCTATCGCTACCTGATCGAACTCGGCCGCGAGTTGGAACCGCTTGAGGAAGCGGCGCACAACGAGAACAACAAGGTGCGCGGCTGCGCGAGCCAGGTTTGGGTCGAGTCCACGCCGGAAAGGGGACCGGACGGGCAGACGCGCCTTTTCCTCAAGGGCGACAGCGACGCCCATATCGTGCGCGGCCTCATCCGCCTGGTGTTCGCGCTGTATTCCGGGAACACCGCGACGGACATCGCCGGAACGGACATCCAGCCCCTTTTCGAGCGCCTCGGCCTGGGCCAGCACCTGACACCGCAGCGTTCCAACGGCGTGCGCGCCATGGTGGGCCGCATCAAGGCGGATGCGGAAAGGGCGGCGCGCTGACAGCCCGCGCTCAACGGCCGCGGCGGCGCTGCTGGCCGAGGCCCATCTGCTTGGCCAGCGACGAGCGCGCCTTGGCGTAGTCCGGCGCGACCATGGGGTAGTCCGGCGCGAGATTCCACTTTTCGCGGTACTGCTCCGGCGACATGTCGTACTGCGTGCGCAGATGGCGCTTCAGCGACTTGAACTTGCGGCCGTCCTCCAGACAGATGATGAATTCGTTGGTGACCGACCTTTTGGCCGGCACGGCCGGCCTCGGCGCGTCCCGCACCGGCTCGGACACGCCGTTGGCCACGCGAAGCAGCGCCGAATGCACCTCGCTGATCAGCGTCGCCATCTCGCCCGCCGGTACGGAGTTGTTGGTGACGTAGGCTGAAACGATGCTGGCAACATGTTCGATGGTGCCGTTTGCGAAAGCCGGACCGTACATACCCTTGCAGACTCCAAGCATCGTGATCGAATCGGCGTCTATGTCCACCGCGCACGCTGTGCGCACCGCGTCTAAACGCTGCGTCGCGTCAGTGCAAGACTTGACCACTTCCAATGATCTTGCGTTCGCCGAACGGGATCGCCCAACGTTGCCGCATCGAATAGCCAGAGCCGGCAGAAGCTTTGCTTGGACCCTCAGAGCAGGTCTACGCCACTGCTGTCGGTTTCCAGCGACCTTCGCAAAGCTACCGGTGCGCCTTATATCCTTCCACTACATGCCAGCCCGGTCGCGTTTGCGTAAGCGACCGGAACGCAGGCGATCGACGCGCAAGAGGGTGCAACTGATGACGAAGGTTTCCGCGCCGGAAAAGGTGATGAAGAGCGACGCCGAATGGCAGGCGCAATTGACGGCCGAACAATACCACGTGACGCGCCGTCACGGGACCGAGCGGGCCTTCACGGGGCCGCACTGGGACAACAAGGCGCCGGGACGATACAGCTGCGTGTGCTGCGGCGAGCCCCTTTTCGATGCCGGCACCAAGTTCGACTCCGGCACCGGCTGGCCGAGCTTCTACGCGCCCGTGTCGGCGGCGGCGGTGGAGGAGCACACCGACGGCTCGTTCTTCATGCGTCGCACCGAAGTCCGCTGCGCGAAGTGCGACGCCCATCTCGGGCACGTGTTCCCTGACGGGCCGCGTCCGACCGGGCAGCGCTACTGTATGAACGGCCAGGCGCTCGACTTCAAAGCCGACGACAAGTAGCGGGCGGGCGCCGAGCGTGGGGATTTCTGGTCACGGTGCAATCGTCCCTCCCGTGATCGCGTCGCGGCCGACGGAGCGGATCATCCACGGTGAAGCGCTGCGCGACGCCTACGCTTGGCTGCGCGCCGACAACTGGCAGGAGGTGCTGCGCGACCCAGGCGCCCTTCCGGCGTCGATCCGCGACGTGCTGGTCGCCGAAAATGCCTACAGCGAGGCGCACCTTGACGCGCCACTGGCGGCCGTACTGCTCGCCGAGATGCGTGGGCGCATCGAAGAGGAGGATGCGTCCGTTCCGCTGGTCGACGGCCCATGGCAGTATTATCAGCGTTACGTCGCCGGCGGCCAGCAGCCGCTGTTCTGCCGCCGCTGCAACGACGGCGCGGAAACCGTGCTCGTCGACGGCGACGTCGAGCGGCGCGGGCTCGCTTATTTCCGGTTCGGCGACGTCGTGCATGCGCCCGACCACCTCAGCGTCGCCTGGAGCGCCGACACCAAGGGGTCGGAATACTTCACCATCCACGTGCGCGACCCGTCGAGCGGGCATGACGAGGTCCACGCCAGCGAAACCGATGGCGCGATCGTTTGGTTGAACGACGCCGCCGGTTTTTACTACGTCCACGTCGACGAGAACCACCGCACCGGCAGAGTGTACCGTCATCGCTTCGGCGTCGCGGCGGACGAACTCGTCTTCGCCGAGGACGACCCGGCCTGGTTCGTCGGCGTTTCGCGCAGCGAGTCGGGCCGCTTCTGCGTCGTCACGGTGAGCGATCACGCCGCCTCGGAGTGCCACCTCCTCGATCTCGACGACCCCGCCGCAATGCCCGTCCGCGTCGAGCCCCGCGCGCCCGACGTGCGCTATTCGGTGGCGCATCGCGGCGACGCGCTGTTCATCCGCACCAATGCCGATGGGGCGGAGGACTTCAAGGTCGTCACCGTGCCGCTCGCCACGCCCGGGCGCGCGCAATGGGTCGACGTGGTACCGCACCGGCGCGGTTGCATCGTCACCGGCCTTTCGGTCTATCCCCGTCACCTCGTCCGCTTGGAGCGCGAGGACGGGCTGCCGCGCCTCGTCATCCGCACCCTCGATGACGGCGGCGAGCACACCGTCGCCTTCGACGAGGAGGCCTACAGCTTGGCGCGCCACGCGCGGCTCGCCTTCGACAGCACCGTGTTGCGCTTCACCTACGAGTCGCCGACGACGCCGCGCGAAACCTGGGACTACGACCTCGCGACGGGCGAGCGCACGCTGCGCAAACGCCAGCGCATCCCGAGCGGGCACGACCCCGCGGCCTACGTCACCCGTCGCCTCCATGCGACGGCGCCGGACGGCGAGCGCGTGCCGGTCACGGTGCTGCACCGCCGCGGGCTCGCCCGCGACGGCGCGGCACCGTTGCTGTTCTATGGCTACGGCGCCTACGGCCACGCCCTGTCGGCGTCGTTCAGCGCCAACGCGCTGTCCCTCGTCGATCGAGGCTTCGTGTACGCCATCGCCCATGTGCGCGGCGGCACGGAGAAGGGCTGGCACTGGTACCTCGACGGCAAGCTCGCGCGGAAGCCGAACACCTTCGGCGACTTCCTCGCCGTGGCGCGCCACCTGATCGACGAAGGCTATACCGCGGCGGGGCGCATCGTGGCTCAGGGCGGCAGCGCCGGCGGCATGCTGATGGGCGCGGTCGCCAACCTCGCCCCCGAGCTGTTCGGTGGCATCATCGCCGCCGTGCCGTTCGTGGACGTGCTCAACACCATGCTCGACGCCGAACTGCCGCTGACCCCGCCGGAATGGCTGGAATGGGGCGACCCGATCACCGACCCCCAAGCCTTCGCGGCGATCCGCGCCTACTCGCCCTACGACAACGTCGCAGCGCAACCCTACCCGCCGATCCTGGCGCTGGCCGGGCTTACCGACCCGCGCGTCACCTATTGGGAGCCGGCGAAGTGGGTCGCGCGCCTCAGGGCGACGATGACGAGCGGTGGCCCCGTCCTGCTCAAGACCAACATGGGCGCCGGCCATGGCGGGGCCCCGGGCCGCTTCGATCGCTTGGGCGAGGTCGCCGAACAGTTCGCCTTCGCGCTCGCCTGCGCCGGCTATCCCTCGATGAAGGACTTCAATTCCGCCATCGAGGCGAATCGGTAGATCCCTGCCTCCGACTGTGCCTCGATGGAGCCGTCGGCATACATGACGTAGGACGTGCCCTCAGACTCGTAGCGCCCGATCACCGGGGAGCTGGCCGGTGGGCTTGCCGCCGGCATCGGCGGCCCGGCATCGGAGAACGCCGCGCCCTGCATCTCGTCGTGCCGTGCGGCGGTCGCCGTCGTGTCCTTGTTCGACGGCTCGGTTTCCAACGCCGACGCGCGCCCGGCACGCGCGGGTGCGACGATGGGCGCCTCCGGCTCGGCCGTGCGACCGGGGCGCAGGGCGGCCACGTCGCGGTCGAGATCGGCGAAGCTGCGGTCGAGCCAGTCGTCCAGCACCGGCGGGGCCGCGGTCGCCATCGCGCGATCAGCGCCGGGCGGCGAACCATCATCGCGGGTGACCGGGGCGAACGTGGCCGCGGCGGGCTCGCGGGTGCCCTCGACCGGCGCACGGACTGGAACGGGCAGCCGCGTCTCGGAGGCGTCGTACTCCATGGCCATCGGCTCATTCGGCAGTCGAACCGGTTCCGCGACGCTGTCCTCCAACCGCGCGTCGTGGGGCGCGCCGCTTTCGGCATCGAGAGAGGGCCGAAGCAGGATCGGGTCGGCCACGGGAACTTCGGCGGCAACCGGCCTGTCGCCGAAGCGCACCAGCGCGGTGCGCAGCTCGCCGAGGGCGCGCAGGGCGAGGCCGAGCGCCATCGTCACCAAGCCACCGGTAAGCAGCACCGACCCGGCGATGAAGGCCGACCAGCCCTGTTCCAGCGCGATGTAGCCGTTGCCGTACGCCATCAGGCCCGAACCGGCGGCAACCATGAACGCCCCGACGGCGAGCACCAGAAAAGCCATGCGATCCTCACGGGCGCCCATGGCCGGGCGCATCACGACGGCGGACACGATCGAACCGACGACACGGCGTCACCGCAGCGGACACCGACGGTGGACGTCGCGGGCGATCGAGGCGGCGCACCGTTGCCGGCCTCGACGCCGCGGCCTAGGTAGAACGCGAACGGGGGCGGGAACTTCCGCGTCTCGGCCGCCATCAGCAAGGAGTTTGCGATGTCATTCACCCTTCCGGACCTGCCCTACGCGCATGACGCGCTGCAACCCTACATGTCCAAGGAAACGCTGGAATTCCACCACGACAAGCACCACCAAGCTTACGTCACGACCGGTAACAATCTCCTTAAGGACAGCGGACTGGAGGGCAAGTCTCTCGAAGACGTCGTCAAACAGTCATACGGCAAGAACGCCGGCCTCTTCAACAACGCGGGGCAGCACTTCAACCACCTCCATTTCTGGCAGTGGATGAAGCCGAACGGCGGTGGCAAGCCGCCGGGCGCGATCGAGCAGGCGATCACCGACAAGTTCGGCTCGTATGACCAGTTCAAGGAGCAGTTCGTCCAGGCCGGCGTCACCCAGTTCGGCTCGGGCTGGGCTTGGCTCGCTGTCAAGGACGGCGCGCTCGCCATCATGAAGACGCCCAACGGCGAGAACCCGCTGGTGCATGGCGCCACGCCGATCCTCGGCGTCGACGTGTGGGAGCATTCCTACTACATCGACTACCGCAACCGGCGTCCCGACTACCTCAAGGCCTTCCTCGACAACCTCGTGAACTGGGCTCACGTCGAGGAGCTGCACGCCAAGGCCACGGCCTAGCCCTCACGCGGCGCCAAGGTCGGCGCGCGGCGTCACGCGGACGTCGCGCGCGTCAAGCTGACGAGTTCGGCACCGCAGCGCGCCAGAACCTCGTCGAAAGCCGGCGACAGCAGGAAGGCCAACTCCCGCTCCCGCGTGTCCACGACAGGGTCGAGGCGGCGCAGCGCGTCGTCGACGACGCCGGGATGACACATGACGAGGTGCCGCGGCCCGGGCGCGCGCAGGTACCGGGCGAACTGTGCGGCATAGTCCTGCGTGGGATCGAAGGACGACACGCCTGAAAATCCGTCATTGGTGGCAAGCCGACCAGCATCCGTTCGGAAGCCGCGGGCCAGCACGGCGAGGACGAGCGCCTTGGCCGGGGCCGCCCCGCGCCGCAGGATCCGCAGCGTGCTGTCTCCGGAGTTGCGCAGCCACGGCCGCCATCCCCGGCGCTGCAGCGCGGCAACGACGAGGTGGCGTATCGGCCGAAGGACCTGGACGTGCTGGTGTCCGTCGACGTGGTCCGGCGCCCGGCCGGCGACCGCGAGGAAGCGGTCCATCTGCCGCTCGATCTCGGCTGCGACCTCGCAAACGGGCAGGGCGCCGCGCCGGCACCGGCGCATGACCTCGCCGATGCCGGGCAGGGTGCCCGCTGGAGCGAAGGCGGGCATGGGACCGAGGGGTGCGCCGAGCGTGAGGTTGAGGTGCAGGCCGATGTCGATCTGCGTCGCGTGCGGCAGCAGGGCGCCGGCCGCTTCCGGCCACCACGGCGACGTCGTCATCGCGCTGGTCGCGCTGATCCGGCCGGCGTCGAGCGCCTGGAGGATGCCGCGGCTGACGCCCGGCGTCATCGCGTAGTCGTCGGCGCACAGGGCGAAACGGTAGGGTCGAGCGATGGTTGGACCTCCTGCGCCGCGGCGCGTTATTCCAGCGCTCAGCGCGCCTTGAAGGTGCGTGCCGTTTAGGATTCAGGCATGGTTGGCGTGGTTATGATGCAACGGGCGAGTGAGCCGACACGCGCGGCACCGGGACTGGGCATAGCATGACAAACGATGCCGCGCCGCGCGGCGTGGAGCTTTCTGTCATCATCCCGGTGATGAACGAGGCCGACAACATCGCACCGCTGCTTGCCCGCTTGCGGCCGATCCTCGAGCGCTGCGTGTCGTCCTACGAAATCGTTTTCGTCGACGACGGCTCGACCGACGGCACGCTGGAGGCGATCGCGCGCGCCAATCTCGCCGACGGCGGCGTCAACGCGGTCTCCCTGTCGCGCAACTTCGGCAAGGAGGTCGCCATCGCCGCCGGCCTCGACCACGCCACCGGCGCCGCCAGCGTCATCATCGACGCCGACCTCCAGCACCCCCCCGAGATGATCGAAGCCTTCGTCGCCCGCTGGCGCGAGGGCTACAAGAACGTCTACGGCCAGCGCACCGACCGCAGCGGTGACACCCGCCTGCGCCGCGCCCTGACGCAGCGCTTCTACCGCATCTTCGGCTCGGTCGGCGAAACGCGCCTGCCGGAAGGGGCCGGCGACTACCGGTTGCTCGATGCGCAGGCGGTGGCGGCGCTGCGCACGCTGCGCGAGCGCGCCCGCTTCAACAAGGGGCTCTACGCCTGGATCGGCTTCAAGTCGATCGGCGTGCCGTTCCACGTCGCCGACCGCGAACACGGCCAGTCCAAGTTCTCCTACCGCAAGCTGACGCGCTTCGCCCTCGACGGGCTGATGTCGTTCTCGACGCTGCCGCTGATGGTGTGGACCTGGGTCGGAACGGTGATCTCCGTGATCTCGCTCTTCTCGGCGATCTACTTCGTGTGCCGCACCATGACGATGGGCGTCGACGTGCCCGGCTTCGCCACGCTGATCGTGTCCGTGACCTTTCTCGCCGGCGTCCAGCTCCTCTCGCTCGGTGTGCTCGGCGAATACATCGGCCGCATCTTCAACGAGGTGAAGGGTCGCCCGCTCTACATCGTCGAGCAGCGCGTCGGCGGTCTGCAACCCTCCGCGACGGTGCGCGACGCGCTGGCGGTCCGCCCGGAAACGCCGCGCGCGACGGTCGGCGCCGCAGCGGGGCCGCGCCCGTGACCGCAGGCGCGGGACAACGCCATGTATAGGTCGCTGCTGTCCGTTGGCGGCTTCACCCTGCTGTCGCGTGCCACCGGTTTCGTCCGCGACATCGTGTTGAGCGCCGTGGTCGGCGGCGGCGTCGTCGCCGACGCGTTCTTCGTGGCGTTCCGCTTGCCGAACCATTTCCGCGCCATCTTCGGAGAGGGCGCGTTCAATGCCGCCTACGTGCCATCCTACGCCCACATCCTGCAGGGTGAGGGCGACGGGCCGGCGCATGAGTTCTCGTCGCAGATCTTCAGCCTGCTCGTCGCATCGCAGATCGCGCTCCTCGCGGTCGCCTGGGTGTTCATGCCGACGCTGGTCGACCTGCTGGCACCGGGCTTCCGCGTCGACCCCGAGAAGTTCGCGCTCACCGTGTCGATGACGCGCATCACCTTCCCCTACCTGCTGTTCATCACGGTGGTGACGTTGCAGTCGGGCACGCTGAACGCCAACGGGCGCTTCGCCGCCGCCGCCTTCGCGCCCGTGCTGCTCAACCTGACCACGGCGGCGTTCCTCGGCGCCGCCTTCGCCTTCCCCAATGCCGGCGTGGCGGCGAGCTACGGCACCGCCGTGTCCGGCTTCCTGCAACTGCTGCTGACCGGCTACGCGGCGTGGCGGGTGGGCATCCTCGAGCGCTTCGCGCGCCCGCGGCTGACCCCGGCCGTGCGCGGCTTCTTCGCCCGGCTCGGCCCGGCGGTGATCGGCTCGGCCGGGGCGCAGATCGCACTCTTCGCCGACACCATCATCGCCTCCATGCTGCCGACGGGCGGCGTGTCGTCCATCTACTACGCCGACCGCATGTACCAGCTGCCGCTCGGCGTCATCGGCATCGCCGCCGGCACCGTGCTGCTGCCCGAAATGAGCCGGCGCATCGCGGCCGGCGACGAGACCGGCGCCTTTCACGCGCAGAACCGCACGGCGGCGCTTTCCATCGCGCTCACCGCGCCGTTCTTCGTCGCCTTCATCATGATCCCGGACTGGATCATGCGCGCCGT
>CAXTFM010000021.1:0-32296 GCA_964243435.1 uncultured Beijerinckiaceae bacterium | reverse complement strand
CCTCGTCCACGCCCTCGCCGTCGCCATGGTCGTCGTCGCCAACCGCGTCGCAGGCACCCGGCCGCCCAACCTTCGCCTGCAACGGCGGGGCGCGTTGCCAGGCATCGGGCGCGGCGGCCCCTAGTCTCCCTCGACGGGCACCATGGTGACGGCCCGCCTCGTCAACGCGCGGGCTGGCCGAGGGCGCCCACCGCCGTTTCCGGCCGGGACGCGGGCGTTGTCGCCCACACCCGGTTCTGCCGTTGCAGCAGCCAGAGCGCGACGCCCAGCTCGGCGAGGATGGCGGCGGCGATGAACCATACGAATTGAGGGTTCTTGCGCACCAGCGTTTCCATCGCGATGAGTAGGCCGATGTGCAGCGCCGGCACGGCGAGCACTGTCAGCGTGGTGGCGCTCGATCCGCGCCCCGTGGCGCTCGACACGGTGAGCACCAGCGCGATGCCGAAGAGCACGTGGGTGAAGGCGAGGAGCGGGATGCCGGTGCGCTTGGCCGCCTCGCTGGTCCATTCCGCCAGCTTGTGCGGGTCGGCGGCCTCCTGCGCGCGGTCGGCGAAGAACGCCGCGCCCGGCAGTTCGAACACGCCGCGCCAGCCGCGCTGCGGCAGGCCGCTCGACCCCTGCATGTTGATCGGCATGACGTACTCGTCGAAGTTCGCGGAGCGGACGTTGCTGCTGTCCTGCGAACGCGTTTGCAGCGAGCCGTTGCCCATGACGAGCACCACGCCGGTCTCGTTGCGGCGGAACTCGGCATGCTCGGCGGCGATCACCTGCTCTTCCTTCTTCTCAGGGTCGAACTGGTTGATGAAGATGTTGGAGGCGATGTCGGGGGTGCGCCAGCGCTGGAAGTAGAGCGTCCGCTTGCCGTCGTCGAAGGTGTAGAAGTGCGCCGGCTCCAGCATGCGGTGGTTGAGCGAGTTGCGGATGACGTAGATCACGTCGTGCATCTCGCCGACGTAGGACGGCGCGATGAAGGAGGAGATTGCGTAGCCGAAGACCACCGCCGCGGCGGCCACCGCCGCCGCCGGCGCGCAGATTGCCCACACCGACAGCCGCAGCGAATACAGCACGCCGATCATGCCCTCCGCCGACATGCGTATGAAGTCCAGCATCACCGCGACGCCGAGCGCGATCGGCAGGGCGATGTAGAACACGGTCGGCATGGTGCCGAGGAGCGCCGGCAGGAGCAGGCCGCCGCGCAGCGCGGTCGGCGGCAGGTAGTGGAAGATCGAGGTCATCACCACCGGCACGCACAGGCATACCTCGATCAACAGGGCCGAGATCGCCACCCGCTTGGCAAGGTAGATGAACAGGAGCCTGGGCATCTCGTGGTCGTCGTCCCCGCCGCGTTTCGCCGGTGCCGCTGCCGTCATAGCACGGCGCGCGACGCACGCCTGTGCCCTCCATGCCGCGCCCTTTGATGGCGTCAACGTGGAGTCGGTGTGTCCGCGCCCGCACCGGCGCCGCCCTCGCCGGGCTTCCGCCCGTTGCGGTCGCGCGGGGTCGGCCGTAGAAGCGCGCGGCGCGCGGGCGGGTGCCCTCACGCCGTCGCACCCTACGGACCCGCATGCCCGCAGACACCGGCCCCCGGCTCGCCCTGATCATCCCGACCTATCGCTGGAATGCGCTGGCCAGGGACATCCTGACCCAGGCCGCCGCGATCGGCTCCGACGACATCCGCGTCCACATCGGCGACAACAGCGCCGACGGGGACAAGCACGCCTTCCTCGCGCAACTGGCCGCGCGCAGCACCAACGTCGCCGTCACCTGCCATCCCCGCAACCTCGGCGCCGACCCGAACTGGCTGTTCCTCGTCAAGGCGCAGACGGCACCCTACATCTGCATGGCCGCCGACGACGACTTCTTCGGCGCCCCGTATTTCAGGGCGGCCCTCGCCATCCTCGACGACGACCCGGGTTGCGCCACGGCGTCAGGCCTTCACGTCAGCATCGCGCACGCCACAAAGGTCGCCGGCAAGGCGGCAGCCCTTTACACGCCGGCCGAGCGCCGCGAAGCCGACCCGCTCGAGCGCATCCGGCGCTACAACGGCGAGAACTCCATCTGCTACGCCGTGTCGAAGCGCGCGATGGTGCGCGGCTTCGCCGGCTTCGTCGAGGCCAACCCGCTGCCGTGCCCGTTCTACGACTACATGCTGGCCTTTCACCTGCTATCCACCGGCACCTACCGGCTGGACCGCGGCGGCTTCGCCTACGTGTACGACCATTCGAACTGGCGGCTGAACGACAGCTTCATCTCGTCCAACATGCGCTGGTACAAGGGCTACGGGCTGCCCGAGGCGTTCGGCTACCTGACCCGGCTGCACTGGGCCGTCGTCGCCGTGCACTTCTTTTCCTCGACGTTCCGCGCCCCCGACCTCGCGGCGGCGCGTGCCGAGGCCATCGTATCCTACCTGTTCGACCGCCAGCGCAGGGAGTTCGCCCATGACTTCTACCGCTACAGGCCGGCGGTCGAAGCGCTGTTCGCCGGTCGGGGCGATGCGGTCGCGGCCTTTCGTCGGCTGATGACGCGTAGCTACGACAAGCTCACCGCGATCTTCGACGACTTCGCCATCGTGGTCGACGTGTTCGCGCCGGACATCGCGCGCCTCTACCGCGCCTTCCAGGCGGAAACGCTGCTGCCCGGCGCCGACGCCATCAGCCTGTCGCGCTTCGCCTCCTTCAAAAGCGTGGCGATGACGCGGGCGAGGGTCGGAAGCGTCCTCGGCCGCGCGGGTGGCTGACCCCGAGCCTAGCGCGCGGCGACGTGGCCGGTATACGCCGTGCCGGCGCCCTGGATGCGCCGTGCACCCGCCTCGGCGAAGCGCAGCCAGGCCGCGTCGAACACTCGGCGCTTGGGCAGGCTGACCGCGCCCGCCCAGTGCGCGAAGTAGATGTCCCGCCCGTGGTCGTCGAGCGGCCGGCCCTGCGCGTCGAAGGTCACGCCCTCCGCCTTGTAGAAGCTTTCTCCCGAGGCGTTGGCCATGACGTCGTACAGGGCGGCGATCTTCAACCCCATGCGGTGCGTCACGAAGTTGGTCAGCGGCTGCGCGAACAGCATCCCGCGCTGGCGCACGGCGTGGAATAAGTCCTCGTCCTGCGCGATCACGGCGTAAAGGTCCTCCAGCGATAGAATATGGTTGGAGGTGAGGAAGAACCCGTCGTTGAACAGGATGACGTCGGCGAGGAAGGGATGGTCGGCGCGCTTGCGGTTGTACACGTAGTCCGTCGTCGACGCGGCGATGATGAAGTCGAGCCTGTTCTTCTCGATCTTGCCGAACAGGCCGGACATGTCGCGCAGCAACACGATGTCGACGTCGACGTAGATCACCTCATCGAGCGGCAAGGCGAGCGACAGGAACTTGCGCAAGCGGCGGCGGTGTTTGGGGTAGAGCGGAAACAGGCGCTTGGCGAGGGCGTCGAGCGCACCGTTGTCCGGCTCGGCGAAGGTGGCGCCGTAGGCCTCGCAAGCGCGGCGGGTCAGGTCGCAGTTCTCGTCATAGGGAATGACGTAGAGGGGCGTGTCTCGGTTTGTGGCGTGCCAGCTTTCAAGGAAAGGCACGACCCAGTCGTACACCTTGTCGTTCGCGATGGTCGCGATGCCGAGGCGTCTGCCATCACCGCCAACCGCCGGCTTGTCGATCTCGCGATCGCTGTTCATTCCAGGTCCGTTTCCGAGGTTTGCGCCGGCGGGGTGCGGAACCGACGCGAGTGCTCCTCGGGGCACGTCGTCGATTGCGGCTTCCTTGTCATGGAAGCGTGTCCTGTGACAAGAGCACGGCCCATGCTGCCACCTGTCTCACGTCGATGCGAAGCCGCTCCTTGCAGTGGTTCGAAACCTGTCCCCGCCGGGCGATCAGGTGCCGTCCTTTGAGCCGCGATGCCGTGGTCGAGCGCGCCGTCGCCGGCGGCCCGCGGCCCGCATTGCCGCGCGTCAGCGTCGTGGTCGTGAACTACAATTACGGCCGCTTCCTCGCCGATGCGGTCGACTCCGTGTTCGGCCAAAGCTACGCCGAGGTCGAATGCATCGTGGTCGACAACGCCTCGACGGACGACACGCCCGCCGTGCTGGCGGCGCTGCGGGCGCGCCACCACGGCCTCGTGGTGGTGCAGCGCCACGCGAACGACGGGCAAACGCCCGCTTCCCTCGACGGTCTCGCCGCATCGAGCGGCCATTACGTCATCTTCCTCGACGCCGATGACTACCTGCTGCCGCAGTGCGTCGAGACCCACGTCTACGTTCACCTTTCCATGCGCGCGCATGTCGGCTTCACCTCGGGCGACATGCTTCAGGTCGCCGACCGCCAAGTCGTGGTCGCCACTGGCGAGGAGGCGAACCGCTACGTCCGCGGCGGCCGAGGGCGCCGGCCGAAGCTGGTACGACCCTACACGGCGACGCCGGATTGGCCGTCGCCGGCCGTACCGCCCGACATCGCGACGCGGCTGCATTACGTGCCGCCGCTACAGGTCCGCTGGATCTGGGCGCCGACGTCGGGCCTGTGCTATCGCCGCGACGCGCTCCTGCTGTTCGCCGACAACGCCAAGCTGGCGACGCTGCGCACCGGAACCGACCTGTACTTCGCCTTCGGATGCAGCGGGCTGTCGGGCAGCGTCCTCATCGACGAGCCGCTGTTCGCCTACCGCATCCACGGCGGCAACATCTTCACCGCGCGCGCCCAACTCGACCGGACGCTGAACTTCACGCCGGGCGGGCATGGCGACAACAACATTCGAGCGCAACTCTACCTCGTCGATCACCTGGTCAGCCGTGCCGCCCGCTTCACCCCCAACCTGATCCTTAGGTTCAACCTCGTCGCACTGCTGTTCAAGGTCGATTGCCGCGACGTCGGGGCGCACCTGCCGCGCTGGGCGCGCCGCTCGCGGGCGGCGCAAGCGGTCGCGCGCGACTATGAAAACTTCGCTGAAGTGATGGGGCGCCCGCTCGCCCGCCTCGTCCTCGTGGTGTTCGCCCGCTCGCTGCGCAGCCCGGCACACCTCGCCGCGACGTTGCCGTCCTCGACGATATAAAGATTTGCTTATATCTTTATTGCTGTCGTCGGCCCGTCTTGCTATAGGCTCGGGCCGAGGAAGGACGCCCATGACCCACATCGCCGCCACCGATTACATCGTCGCCGACATCGGACTTGCCGACTGGGGCCGCAAGGAGCTCAGCATCGCGGAAACGGAGATGCCCGGTTTGATGGCGACGCGGGCGGAATACGGCGCGGCGCAGCCCCTCGCGGGGGCGCGCATCGCCGGCTCGCTGCACATGACCATCCAGACCGGCGTGCTGATCGAGACGCTGAAGGCGCTTGGCGCCGACGTGCGCTGGGCGTCGTGCAACATCTACTCGACGCAGGACCACGCCGCCGCCGCCATCGCCGCCGCGGGCACCCCCGTCTTCGCCGTCAAGGGCGAGAGCCTGAAGGAATACTGGGACTACACCCACCGCATCTTCGACTGGGACGACGGTGGCACGCCCAACATGATCCTCGACGACGGCGGCGACGCCACGCTCCTCATCCACCTCGGCATCCGCGCGGAGGGGGGCGACACCGCCTTCCTCGACGGCGCCACCAACGAGGAGGAGGAGGTGCTGTTTGCCGCGATCAAGCAGCGGTTGCAGACGCACCCCGGCTGGTACGGGCGCAACGGCAAGGCGATCAAGGGCGTGACGGAGGAAACCACCACCGGCGTCCATCGCCTCTACATCATGGCGAAGGAGGGCCGGCTGCTGTTCCCGGCCATCAACGTCAATGACAGCGTCACCAAGTCAAAGTTCGACAACCTGTACGGCTGCCGCGAGTCGCTCGTCGACGGCATCCGCCGCGGCACGGACGTGATGATGGCCGGCAAGGTCGCGATGATCGCCGGCTTCGGTGACGTCGGCAAGGGCTCCGCCGCGAGCCTGCGCAACGCCGGCTGCCGCGTCATGGTGTCGGAGGTCGACCCGATCTGCGCGCTCCAGGCGGCGATGGAGGGCTACGAGGTCGTCACCATGGAGGACGCGGCGCCGCGCGCCGACATCTTCGTCACCGCGACCGGCAACGTCGACGTCATCACCGTCGACCACATGCGCGCGATGAAGGACCGTGCCATCGTGTGCAACATCGGGCACTTCGACTCGGAGATCCAGATCGGGGCGCTGCGCAACTTCAAGTGGTCCAACGTCAAGCCGCAGGTGGACGAGATCGAGTTCCCGTCCGGCAAGCGCGTCATCCTGCTGTCGGAAGGGCGCCTGGTGAACCTCGGCAACGCCACCGGCCACCCGTCCTTCGTGATGTCGGCGTCGTTCACCAACCAGACGCTGGCGCAGATCGAGCTGTGGACCAAGCAGGGCCAGTACGAGAACAAGGTCTACGTGCTGCCCAAGCACTTGGACGAGAAGGTTGCTGCGCTGCACCTCGAAAAGGTCGGCGCCAAGCTTACCACGATGAGCGAGAAGCAGTCGGCCTACCTTAATGTCCCGATGGCTGGCCCGTTCAAGACGGAGCAGTACCGCTACTGAGTGGCGGGTGCCGCGCTCCCGAGGGGGAGGCGGCGCCCGCGGCGGCGCTCGGGGCAGGAGTTCGACCAGGAGTTCGACGTCGTACCCGCACCGGACGTCGAACTCCGCGTGGCCGTCCTTGACACCCTCCTCGAGCCAGCCCAGTGCCTCGGCGACGTCGGGCTGCAGGTTCGCCGTGCCGTGGATGCGCAGGAGGTAGGGCTGCTCGATGGCGTTGATCTCGCGCCAGACGATCGCGTCGGTCAGCGCGTTCACTTTGCCGCCGTGCCGATCGGGCGCGCCGAGCTGTGGCAGGACGGCATCGTAAAGGTCGCCGCTCGACGCCATCGCGACGCAACGACGTCGATGGTCAGCTTGGCCAGCAGGTGTGCCCGGTTGTGGTCGAGCGGGAGGCGGCCGTTCCCTTACCGGCGAACGAGGCCTGTGTCCGCGCCGAGCGGCATCCCGCGCTCATCGAGCGCCACCGTCGCGACGTGGTGCAGGACGGTCAGGCCCCGCTGCACGCATCCCGCGATACATGGTCGAGGCGCCCATGCGCCTAAAATAATGATACCGTATGCCGGGAAGGCGATCGAAGCGCCGCATCGTACGGCAGTGCGCAGGACGAACCTGTGCGGAACTTGGTTCCGCTCGCGTGTCGTCCCATCGGTCGAGCGCGGCCGCTCAAGCGCGCCGCGACCCTGTTCCCCGCCAGTACGCGAAGGCCCGCTCCTGCAAGTCGCGCACGAAAGCCGCCGCCTCCGGCCCGGTCCACGACCCCTCGTAACCTTCGCGCATCGCCCGCCCGCCGACCCACCAGCCCTGGCCCGGCAGGCCGTCCGCCTCGCGCACCACCAGCACGGCGAGCTCCGGCTCGCCGGCCGTCGCCCCGGCGGCGTCGATGGCGTCAAGCGTCCGGCACAGCGCGCGCATCTTCGGCCGCGTGAAGCGCTGTCCGAGCAGGTCGAGGAGGCCGGCATAGCTGATCGCCCGTCCGCGGGCGGCGTGGTCGATCAGCAGCATCCGCACACGCGCCACGTCGGTGATGGCATACGTCGCACTTGCGCCGTCTGGCGCGTCGCACGGCGGTGCCGACGGCGAGGTCATCAATGCTCGTGCCCTCGCGCGTCCGGCGCGGCGCGGGGCCCCGGGCTGACCGGAACGGGAAAGGGCGCGCGACCCTCGCCGCGCGTCCTCCGAATCGTGTCGAGGCCCGCCGCCAAGCGGGCCCCGCGCCTCACTCCGCCGCCGTGCGCAGCGGCTCGGCGATCTGCCCGTCCGTGTAGGTCGGGGCGTCGAAGCGTCGGCCCGGCGCAGGGCGGCCAGGCAGCGGCGGCAGCGCCGTGGCCTTCTCCAGGTCGTAGCCGGCGCCGTCGGCGACACGGCGGCCGTAGTCCGGGTCGCAGTGCCAGAAGTGCCAGATCATCCGAAGCGCGAGCGGCTCGGGGCACGCCTTCATGTCGTCGACGAGGTTGGCGATGAGGTCGTCGCGCTCCCAATCCTGGAACATGCGGTAGCGCTCGCCTGCTTGGACGTAGTCGTCCTCGCAGCGCGTGGTCTGGTAGCGGCCGAGGCGGCCCTCGACCGGCTGGTGGTACTCGCTCGCCGGCTTCGCCGCCTCGACGGTGGCGCGGCCGAGCACGCTCGGCTCGTAGTTGACGTGCTTCTCGGCGCCTATGTCGACGATGGCGGTCATCTGCCCGTCGCGCTGGTTGGTGCGGATGCCGACGCCCGGCTGCGGCGCGTTGATCGGCAGCTGCGGGTAGTTCGGTCCGACGCGGTAGCGCTGGGTCGGAGTACGACAGGGTGCACCCCTTCAGCATCTTGTCGTCGGAGAAGTCGATGCCATCGACGAGCACGCCCGTGCCGAAGGCCACCTGCTCGACTTCCGCGAAGAAGTTGTCGGGCACCCGGTCCAGCACCATGCGCCCGCACTTCAGCAGTGGGAACTGGTCCTCCGGCCAGCGCTTCGTGTCATCGAGCGGGTCGAAGCTGAGGTGGTCGTTGGGGCCGTCGGGCATGAGTTGCACGGCGAACTCCCATTCGGGGAAGTTCTCCTTGGAGATGTTGTCGTACAGGTCGCGGGTGGCATGGCCGACGTCGCGCCCCTGGATCTCGCGCGCCTGTCCGGAGGTCAGGTTGCGCGTGCCCTGCTTCGGGATCCAGTGAAACTTGCAAAGGTGGGCGACGCCCTCGTCGTTGACGAGCTTGTAGGTGTTGACGCCCGAGCCTTCCATTTCGCGGTAGTTCGCCGGGATGCCCCAGGGCGACTTTAGGAAAGTCACCGTGTACATCGACTCCGGGTGCATGCCCACGAAGTCGAAGAAGCGCCAGGCTTCCTGCCGGTTGGTGACGGGGTCGGGCTTGAAGGCGTGGATCATGTCGGGGAACTTGATGGCGTCCCGGATGAAGAACACCTTGAGGTTGTTGCCGACGAGGTCCCAGTTGCCGTCCACCGTCTTGGACTCGACGGCGAAGCCGCGCGGGTCGCGCTCGGTTTCAGGCGACTCCTTGGCGCCGGCAACGGTCGAGAAGCGCACGAAGGTCGGGGTCTTGACGCCGGCTTCCGTCAGCACGCGGGCGCGGGTGTACTTGGAGGCCGGCTCGTCGCCAATCATGCCGTCCGTTTCAAAGAAGCCGTGGGCGCCGGCGCCGCGGGCGTGCACCAGGCGCTCGGGGATGCGCTCGCGGTCGAAATGGGTGATCTTCTCGATGAACTGGTAGTTTTCGAGCGTTGCGGGGCCGCGCTCGCCGATGGTGCGGGTCGGCTGGTTGTCGCGAACGGGGTGGCCCTGTCGCGTCGTCAGAATGTCTTTGTCGCTGCCCATGCGGTCAACAACGTGCGGGCGTGGCCACCCTGAACCCCGATGTAGGCGGACGCGCGGCGATGGAAACCCCTGGCCGAAGCAGGCCTTCGACCGCGGGTCCGACATCGCGCGCGAGATTCGGGGCGTCGCCAGGATTTAGCCTGCCCGCTGCGCCACGGCAACGCGAACCGTTCAAAACCGCGGCGGATCGCGCGGGGTCGACGCCGGCGCGGCCGCCCTTGCAATCCGGCACCCCGCGCGTACCGTCCGGGTGGCCATGCCGCCGCGCGAGGAGCTTCGTGAGCGCCGAATTGCCCAACCGCCCACCGCCGCCCCTTGAACCCGACGCAATGCGCGCGGCGGTGGGCTACGCCATCACCAGCCGCCGCAGCGTGCGCGGCTTCCTGCCGACGCCCGTCGCGCCCGACACGGTGCGCGCGCTGCTCGCTATCGCCGCCCGCGCGCCGAGCGGCAGCAACATCCAGCCCTGGCGGGTCCACGTGCTGACCGGCGCGGCGTTGCAACGCGTTGGCGGCGCCCTCACCGCCCTGTTCGACGCCGGGGCGCCTGAGGCGCGCGAATACCAATACTACCCCCGCGCATGGCGTGCGCCCTACCTCGAGCGGCGCCGCGCCGTCGGTTGGAGCCTGTACGAACTCGCCGGCGTCCGGCGCGGCGACCGTGTCGGCGGGCAGAAGCAGCGCGCCCGCAATTTCGTGTTCTTCGACGCGCCCGTGGCGCTGGTCTTCACCATCGACGGCGACCTCGAGCAGGGAAGCTGGCTGGATTACGGCATGTTCCTCCAGTCGGTGATGGTCGCGGCGCGGGGCTTCGGCCTCGACACCTGCCCGCAGGCGGCGATCGCCGACTATCCCGCCGCCTTGCGCGACGCGCTCGCCATCCCCGCCGACCAGACCATCGTGTGCGGCATGGCGCTGGGCCACGCCGACCCGGCCGAGCCGACCAACGCCCTCCACGCCGCCCGCGCGCCGGTCGAGGACTTCACCACCTTCCACGACGCGTGACGCACCCGCCGCGGCGTCACCAATGGCGGAGTTGCCCGCGTCGCGCCGGGCGGCGACGATGCGGGCGTTCAAACCCCGTCGAAAGCGCCGTGACGTGAGCAAGCCTGATACGATCGACCGCGTGGCCGTGGTCGGCTGCGGCACCATCGGGGCGAGTTGGGCGGCGCTGCTCGTCGCGCACGGCCTCGCGGTGCAGGCGACGGACCCGGCGCCCGACGCCGGCCCGCGCCTGCGCGCCCAGGTGGAGCGCGCGCTTGCGCAGCTCGCCGCCTTGGGCCTGGGCGGGCGCGGCGCGCTGCACTTCACGCCCGACCTCGCCGAGGCGCTCGACGGCGCCGGCTGGGTGCAGGAGAACGCGCCGGAGGTCGAAGGCGTCAAGCGGGAGCTGCTCGCCGCCATCGACCGCCTCGTTCCATCAAGCGTCCCGATCGCCAGCAGCACCACCGCCATGCTGCGCAGCCGCATCGCGGCGGACTGCGCCCATCCCGACCGGGTCATCGTCGGCCACCCCTTCACGCCACCCCACCTCGTCCCCCTGGTGGAGATCGTGGCGGCGGACGCGGCCATGGCCGCGCGCGCCGGCGCCTTCTACCGCCGCCTCGGCCGCCATCCCGTGACCCTGCGCCGGGAAGTGCCGGGCCACATCGCAAACCGCCTCGCCGCCGCGCTGTACCGGGAAGCTGTGAGCCTTGCGGTGGAGGGCGTCGCCAGCGTGGCCGACATCGACGCCGCGATCTGCCACGGTCCCGGCCTGCGCTGGGCCTTGATGGGGCCGCACATGACCTACCACCTCGGCGGCGGCGCCGGCGGCCTCGCGCACTACCTCGACCACCTCGGGCCGAGCCAGGAGCGACGCTGGGCCGACCTCGGCCGGCCGACGCTCGACGACGACACCAGGGGCCGCCTCATCGACGGCGTCGCGGCGGAAGCGGCCGGCCGCACGGTTCCCGAGCTGGAGGAACGGCGCGACCGCGGGCTGATCGACATCCTGAAGGCACGCACCGTGGTCGTCCCCGACGCGGGCTAAGACGTCAAACCACCTTGGCCCCACGCAGCCGCGCCACCGCGCCGGCGTCGAGGCCGAGCAGTTCGGCGAGCACCGCGTCGGTGTCGGCGCCAAGCGCGCGCCCGGCGTGCTTGAACGCGGCCGGCGTGGCCGAAAGGCGGGGCAGGGCCGACGGCAGGGTGAGCGACCCGACGCGCTCGTCCTCCACGGCGAAGAGGTTCTCGCGGGCGCGGTACTGCGGGTCCTCGAAGATTTCCTTGATGGAATACACCGGGCCGCAGGGCACGTGCCCCTCGCCGCAGCGCGCCAGCACTTCCGCCTGCGACAGCGAACCGACCCAGGCGGCGACCACGGCGTTGACGGCGCCGCGCCGCGCCACGCGGGCGGCGCTGGTGGCGTAGTCCGGCGAGGCGGCCATCTCCGGCCGTCCCATCACCGCGGCGAGGCGTGCGAACATGCGGTCGCTGGTGCAGGCCACCGCGACCCAGTGCCCATCGAGCGTGCGGTAATGGCTGTGCGGCGTGACGTTGACCGTGTCGGCGCCCATCCGCTCGCGCACCGTGCCGTGGCGGGCATAGGCCGGCGCGATCTCGTCGAGGAGGCGGAACACGCTTTCGTAGAGGCCAATGTCGATGAACTGGCCGTCGCCGCCCTTTTCCACGTTGCGCAACGCCAGCAGCACGCCGATGGCGCCCCACATGCCCGAAATGTAGTCGGCGAGCGAGGTCGAGCCCGGCACCACCGGCGGGCCGTCCGGCTCGCCGGCGAGGTAGGCGAGGCCGGCGAAGGCGTGGGCGATGCGGGCGAAGCCCGGCTCCAGGCGCTTCGGCCCGGTCTGCCCGTAGGCGCTGATGCGCAGCATGACGAGCTTGGGGTTGATGCGGCGCAGCGCCTCGAAGCCGATGCCCCACCGCTCCAGCGTCCCCGGCCGGAAGTTCTCCAGCACCACGTCGGACTGCGCGACGAGACGGCGGAAGATGTCGGCGCCCTCGGGCGTGCGCAGGTCCAGCGTGACCGTCTTCTTGTTGCGCGCCTCGCTCAGCCACACCAGCGTGTCGCCGCATTCCGTGCCGGTGCCGAAGCGGCGCAGCGCGTCGCCCTCGCCCGGCTGCTCGATCTTGATCACCTCGGCGCCGAAGTCGCCGAGGATGGTCCCGCAGAACGGCGCGGCGACGAAGGTCGCGATGTCGAGCACCCGCACCTTGGCGAGAACGGGCTCGGTGACCGGAACGGGGTCTGGCGCCGGCGCGTCCGCGCTGCGGGAGCCGTCCTCCCGGTCCGCAACGGCGTCGCCCGACCCGTGTTCCGCTTGCGCCACCGGCATCCTCCGCCCGATCCCGACCGCGAGGCATAGGCGCTGGCCCTGCCTCGCACAATCGCCGACCGCCCGCCGCCGACCCTGAGGAAAGGCGGATAGGCGCGGCTGCCGCGCGGGCCTAAGTGAGGTCGAGGCGGCCGGCACCGGTGGGGAGGGCTTGTGTACGATTACATCATCATCGGCGCCGGCTCCGCGGGCTGCGTCCTCGCCAACCGCCTCGCCGGGGACGGGCGCTCGCGCGTGCTGCTCCTCGAAGCGGGCGGTGCCGACCGCAGCATCTGGCTGAAGATCCCCGCCGGCACGCCGCGGCTTTACGCCGACCCGCGCGTGAACTGGCGCTACCACACGGAGCCCGAGCCGGGCCTCGACGGGCGGCGCATCTATTGCCCGCGCGGCAAGACGCTCGGCGGCAGCAGCGCCATCAACGGCCTCGTCTACATGCGCGGCGCCGCGCGCGACTACGACCTGTGGCGCCAGGCCGGCAACGAGGGCTGGTCCTTCGCCGACGTGCTCCCCTATTTCCGCCGCAGCGAGAAGCAGCAGCGCGGCGCCGACGCCTTCCATGGCGCCGACGGCGAGCTCGCGGTGAGCGACCTCGTCGCGCCGCACGAGGCGTCGCGTGACTTCGTCGCGGCGGGGCAGGCGTCTGGGCTGCCCTACAATGCCGACTTCAACGGGGCCGAACAGGACGGCATCGGCTACGTCCAGTACACCATCAGCAACGGCATGCGGCACTCGGCGGCGACCGCCTTCCTCAAGCCGGCGCGCCGCCATGCCAACCTCGTGGTGGAGACGGACGCCCATGTCACCCGCATCACGGTGGCGGACCGCCGCGCCACCGGCGTCGTGTACCGGCGCGGCGGTGAAGCCCGCGAGGCGCGGGCCCGCGAGGTCATCCTTTCCGGCGGCGCGATCAACTCGCCCCAACTCCTCCTGCTGTCGGGTGTCGGCGCGGGCGCCGCGCTCAAGGCGCACGGCATCCCCGTGGTCCACGACCTGCCCGGCGTCGGGCGCAACCTCCACGACCACGTGTACGCGCACTATCTCGCCCGCGTGACGCCCCGCTCCTCCATCAACCGCCTCATCCTCAACGCCGCCAGCGCCCGTACTTCCTGGCGGCTGCTGCCGCAGGTGCTGCGCTTCGCCCTGACGCGTTCCGGCCTGCTCACCTCGGCGGCGGCGCAGGTGGTCGGCTTCGCCCGCTCGCGCGCCGACGTCGAGACGCCCGACCTCCAGCTGCAGTTCCGCCCCTTCAGCATGACCATCGCCGCCGATGGCAGCTTCGCCGCGGAGCCGCACCCGGCGGTGACCGCCTCCGTCAGCGCGATCCGCCCGCAGTCGCGCGGCGAACTCACCCTGCGCTCGCCCGACCCCGCCGAGCCGCCGGCGATCCGCTTCGGCTACCTCGAAGCCGCCGAGGACTGCCGCGCCATGCTCGAGGGCGTGCGCCTTATCCGCCGCATCTTCGCCGCCGCACCGATGACGGCGCGCGTCGTCGCGGAAACCGTGCCGGGCGCCGCGGTGCGAAGCGACGCCGACATCCTCGCCTTCCTTCGCGGAAACGCGCAGGCCATGTACCATCCGGTCGGCAGCTGCCGGATGGGGCGCGACGCCGGCGCGGTGGTCGACCCGCGGCTGCGGGTGCGCGGCATCGACGGTCTGCGCGTCGTCGACGCCTCCGTGATGCCGGCCATCGTGTCCGGCAACACCAACGCCCCGACCATCATGATCGCGGAAAAGGCCGCGGACATGATCCGCGAGGACACCCGCCGGGCGCTGGCCGCCTGAACCGAGAGACGACGCCCATGCACGACTACAAGATGCTGATCGGCGGGGAATGGCTCGACGCCGCCGCCGGTGAAACCTTCGAGTCGCTCGATCCCTACACCGGTGAAGTCTGGGCGCGCATCCCGCGCGGGCGCGCGGCGGACGCGGCGCGCGCCGTGGAGGACGCGGACAAGGCCTGCTGGCACGGCCCGTGGGCGACCATGACGCCGACCGCGCGCGGGCACGTCCTGCGCCGCGTCGGCGATGCCATCGCCGCCCACGCCGAGGACCTCGCCCGCACGGAGGTTCGCGACAACGGCAAGCTGCTGGCCGAGATGCTGGGCCAGGTCCGCTACGTTCCGCAATGGTTCTATTATTACGCCGGGCTCGCCGACAAGCTCGAAGGCGCCAACATCCCGATCGACAAGCCCGACACCTTCAACTTCACGCGGCACGAGCCGCTCGGCGTGTGCGTCGCCATCACCGCCTGGAACTCGCCGCTGCTGCTCGCCGCCTACAAGCTCGCGCCCGGCCTCGCCGCCGGAAACAGCTTCGTGCTCAAGCCGTCGGAGTACACCTCGGCCTCCGCGCTGGAGTTCGCCAAGCTGGCGCTCGACGCCGGCCTGCCGCCCGGCGTGCTCAACGTCGTCACCGGCTTCGGCGCAGAGGTCGGGGAAGCCCTCGTCACCCATCCCAAGGTCGCCAAGGTGGCCTTCACCGGCAGCGAGGCCGGCGGACAGCGCGTTTACGAGGCGGCGGCGCGCGGCCTGAAGCGCGTCACGCTTGAACTCGGCGGGAAGTCGCCCAACATCGTGTTCGCCGACACGAAGCAGGACAACGCCGTCAAGGGCGTGATCTCCGGCATCCTCGCCGCCACGGGGCAGACCTGCATCGCCGGCTCGCGCCTCCTCGTCCAGCGCAGCATCCACGACGAGTTCCTGGAGCGCGTCGTCGACTTCGCCCGCACCGCCAAGCTCGGCAACCCGATGGACAGCACGACGCAGATCGGCCCGGTGACGACGCAGCCGCAATACGAGAAGATCCTGCACTACATCGCCGTCGCCAGGGGCGAAGGGGCGCAGTGCGTGCTCGGCGGCGGGCCGGCCCCGCACCCGGCCGACGGCAAGGGCCTCTTCGTCGAACCGACCATCTTCGCCGGGGTGCGCAACGACATGCGCATCGCGCAGGAGGAGGTGTTCGGCCCCGTGCTGTCCGTGATCCCCTTCGAGGACGAGGCGGATGCCCTCGCTATCGCCAACGACAGCAATTACGGCCTCGCCGCCGGCATCTGGTCGGAGAACACCAGCCGCGTGCTGCGCATGGCCAACGGGCTGAAGGCCGGCACGGTGTGGGTCAACATGTACCGCGCGGTCAGCTACATGTCGCCGTTCGGCGGCGTGAAACGCTCCGGCCTCGGCCACGAGAACGGCATGGATGCGATCAAGGACTACGTGCAAACCAAAAGCATCTGGATCAGCACCGCCGACGAGGTGCCGAACCCCTTCGTGATGCGCTGATGCGCACCGTTCGCGCAGGCGCGGCGATCGGGCGAGGCGGCACGGGGAGGGCGTCGTGACCTCGTTCGCCGACCGCGTCGCGCTGGTCACCGGCGCCGTGTCGCCGCGCGGCATCGGCCTCGCCACGGCGCGTCTGCTCGCCATGCGCGGCGCCCGCGTCGCCGTGGTCGACCTCGACGGCGCGGAGGCCGAGGCGACCGCGGCCGGGCTCGGCGACGGGCACCGCGGCTACGGCTGCGACGTCGCCGACCGCGCCGCGGCGCAGGCCACGACGGCGCGCGTGCTCGCCGACTTCGGACGCATCGACGCCCTGTTCAACATCGCCGGGATCAGCCGCTCGACGCCGATCCTCGACATCTCCGTCGAGGAGTACGAGATGGTCATCGGCGTCAATCTCGGCGGGACGATGAACATGTGCCAGGCCGTCGTCCCGCACATGCGCGACGCCGGCCGCGGCGCCATCGTGTGCATCGGCTCGGTCGCCGGCCTGCGCGGCGGCGGGCTGTTCGGCAGCACGCACTACTCCGCGTCAAAGGGCGCGGTGCACAGCCTCGCCAAGGCGCTGGCGCGCGAACTCGGTCCCGACGGCATCCGCGTCAACGCCATCGCGCCCGGCGTGGTCGACACCGACATCTTCGGCGGCGGCCTCGGCGAGGCCCGGCGCCGGGACATCCTCGCCGCCATCCCGCTCGGCCGGCTGGGCCAGCCGGGGGACGTCGCCGAACTCGCCGTGTTCCTGGCCTCCGACGCCGCCTCCTACATCACCGGGGCGGTGGTGGACGTGAACGGCGGAAGCCACATGCACTGACCGCGCACGACGAGGGCGCCGCAAACGATGGGATGCGAGTGATGGATGAACTGGTGGCCGCCGCCGTCGTGGTGCAGCGCGCGTGGAAGGCGGCATTCGAGGTGCGCGACCTCCGGCGTCTCGGCGACCTGTACGCGCCGCATACGGCGTTCTACGGCTCCACCGCCGCCTTCTACGACACGCCGGAGGGCGTGCGCACCTATTTCGAGCTGCTACCCGCGTCCTACAAGGGCGTCGACTACGCGACGCCCCACGTCGTTCCCCTCGGCGCCGACGCCTTCGCGGCGACCGGCGAGGTCACCTTTTATCGCGATGACGGCGGTGGCGCGATGACGGCGCTGCCCTTCCGCATGACTCACGTCCTCGTCCGCCGGGGCGATGGCTGGAAGATCGCCACCCACCACGCCTCGCCGCGTCCCTCGTAGGCACGGAACCACGATGTGAACGCGACACCGATCCTTGCCAACAGGCCCCGCTTCGGCCGTTTCCTCGGCGATTTCGAGGTGGGGCAGGTGTTCCGGCATTGGCCGGGGCGCACGATCACGGAAGCGGACAACATCAATTTCAGTCTGACCACGATGAACCGTCACCCCTTGCACTGCGACCGCGCCTTCGCCGAGGGGACGGAGTTCGGGCAGCCGCTCGTCAACAGCGGGCTGACGCTCGCCATCGTGCTCGGCATGACGGTGGACGACGTCAGCGTCAACGCCATCGCCAACCTCGGCTGGAAGGACATCCGCCTGACCGCGCCGGTGTTCCCCGGCGACACCATCTACGCCCGCTCCGAGGTGATCGCGGTGCGCGAAAGCCGCTCGCGCCCCGGCCAGGGCATCGTGACCACGCGTACGGAGGGCTTCAAGCAGGACGGCACCGTGTTCATGGTGTTCGAGCGGAGCTGCCTCGTACCGGACGCGCCGAAGGACTGAACCGGGCGTTACTTGACGCACCGAAGCGCGATTGTGCTCGCCGCCCGCTATGACTATACGCTCAAGCATAAGAGGGCGCGGGGGGAACGGCATGGTCGGGCGCGATGCGCGGCGCGGGGCGCGTGCCGTTTCACGGGATCGCGACGCGTGAGCGACATTTGCCTAGAGACGAGCGGCCTGACCAAGTCGTTTCGCGGCTTCACCGCGGTCAAGGACGTCGGCCTCAAGGTGCGGCAGGGCAGCATCCACGCCCTCATCGGCCCCAACGGCGCGGGCAAGACGACCTGCTTCAACCTGCTCACCAAGTTCCTTCAGCCGACCGCCGGCACCATCAGCTTCGAGGGCCACGACATCACCGCGCTGAAGCCGGCCGCCGTCGCCCGGCGCGGCATGGTGCGCTCCTTCCAGATCTCCGCCGTTTTTGGCGAGTTCACCGCGCTGGAGAACGTGCGCCTCGCCCTGCAAAAGGCGCGCGGCAACAGTTTCGACTTCTGGCGCTCCGAGCGCCTGCTCCGCCGCTACGAGGAGCGCGCCCGCGAACTGCTCCACGACGTCGGCCTCGACGACAGTGTCGACACGCCCGCCGCCGCGCTGTCCTATGGGCGCAAGCGTGCGCTGGAGATCGCCACCACCCTCGCGCTCGAACCGCGCATGCTGCTGCTCGACGAGCCGACCGCCGGGATGACCGAGGGCGACGTGCTGCGCATCGTCGCCCTGGTCCGCCGCATCCGGGAAGGGCGCACCATCCTGATGGTGGAGCACAACCTGTCCGTCGTGTCCGGCCTGTCCGACACCATCACCGTGCTCGCCCGCGGCCGCATCATCGCGGAAGGCGACTACGCCAGCGTGTCCACCAACCCTGACGTCGTCACCGCCTATCTCGGCACCAGCGAGGGCGAGCTGGTTCACGACGCGCCCGCGGCGGCACCCGCCGACGACGTCGCCGCAGGCGCTCCCGATGCGGCGCGGGGCCTCCATGCTTGAGGTCAGGAACCTCAACGCCTGGTACGGCGAAAGCCACGTGCTGCACGGCGTCGAGTTCGACGTGCGCGAAGGCGAGGTGGTGACGCTGCTCGGGCGCAACGGCGCGGGCAAGAGCACGACGCTGAAATCCATCATGGGGCTCATCGCCAAACGCGAGGGGTCGGTCGCCTTCAAGGGTGCCGAACTCATCAAGGCGTCGCCGGACCGGGTGGGGCGCGCCGGCATCGCCTTTTGCCCGGAGGAGCGCGGCATCTTTGCCGGCCTCAACGTCCACGAAAACCTGATGCTGCCCCCGGTGCTGGCGCCGGGCGGCCTCAGCGTCGCCGACATCCACGCGCTGTTTCCCATCCTGCGCGAGCGCGCCAAAAGCCAGGGCACCAAGATGTCCGGCGGCGAGCAGCAGATGCTGGCCATTGCCCGCATCCTGCGCACGGGGGCCAAGCTGCTGCTGCTCGACGAGCCGACCGAGGGCCTTGCCCCCGTCATCGTGCAGCAGATCGGCCGGCTCATCGCCGAGATCAAGCAGCGCGGCTTCACCGTGCTGCTCGTCGAGCAGAACTTCCATTTCGCCGCCGGTCTCGCCGACCGGCACTACGTCGTGGAGCACGGCCGCGTCGTGGACATGATCGCCAAGGCCGACCTCGCGCGGCAGAAGGCGGCGCTGCAGGCCCGCCTTGGCATCTGAGCGCGGTGCGCCGCCCCGGCGCGCACGTCGGCGACCGGGCGCGTCCGCCCGGTCCTTCGACGCCCTGTTGCGGCCTGGGCGAATGACGTAAGGGCTGACGCAGCAGAGTGGATTGAAGCGCGGCAAGAACAAAGGTTCGCCGCCGAGGGGGAAACGTTCATGACCATCACGCGTAGAACACTGGTCGGGTCCGCGGCCGCCGGCGGCCTGTTGAGCGTGGCGCCCGGCATCCGTCGCGCGCGGGCGGCCGGCAAGCCGCTCAAGATCGCGGTATGCAGCGACTTCTCCGGCCCCTACCAGTCCAACGCCGGCCCCACCGCCGTTGCCTGCGTCAAGCTCGCCCTGCAGGATTACGGCGCGTCCAACAAGGGCTACGACGTCGACGTGGTCCAGGGCGACCACCAGAACAAGCCCGACGTCGGTTCCGCACTGGCGCGGCAATGGTACGACCAGGGCGTCGACCTCATCATCGACGTGCCGAACTCCGCCGTGGCGCTCGCCATCGCCGGCATCGCCGCCGAGAAGAACAAGGCCTACATCAACACCAACGCGGCGACCTCCAACCTCACCGGGCCGAACTGCAACAACTGCACGGTGCACCTCAGCTACGACACCTACATGCTGAGCCATTCCACCGGCGGCGCCATCGTCGCGGCCGGCGGCAAGAAGTGGTTCTTCGTCACCGCGAACTACGCCTTCGGCCAGCTGCTGCGCGATCAAACCTCCCAGGTGGTCAAGGCCGCCGGCGGCCAGGTGCTCGGCGACGCGCTCTACCCCTTCCCGCAGACCACCGACTTCTCGTCGTTCCTGCTCCAGGCGCAGGCGTCCGGCGCCCAGGTGCTCGGCCTCGCCAGCGCCGGCGCCGACACCACCAACCAGATCAAGCAGGCGCGGCAGTTCGGCCTGATGGGTCAGATGAAGATCGCCGCACTGCTCATGTACATGCAGAGCGTCCACGCCCTCGGCCTGGCCACCGCGCAGGGGCTGCTCACCACCGAAAGCTTCTACTGGGACCTGAACGATCGCACCCGCGCCTTCACCAAGCGCCTGCTGCCAACGAGCCCAAGCAACTATCCCTCGATGAGCCAGGCGGGCGATTACGCCGGCATCCTCGCCTTCCTCAAGGCCGTCGACGCGATGGACTTCGCGACCGCCAAGAAGTCGGGCGCCGCCATCGTCGCGCAGATGAAGAAGATGCCGACCGACGACGACGCCTTCGGCAAGTGCACCATCCGCGAGGACGGCCAGTTCATGTGCCCGTCCTACCTGTTCGAGGTGAAGAAGCCGAGCGAAAGCAAGTATCCCTGGGATTACTACAAGCTCGTCAAGACGACGTCGGCGCAGGACAGCTATCAGTCCACGGCGACCGAGGGTTGCCCGCTGGTCAAGTCGTAGGATCGCGGGCGCCCGCCATGGTGTTCCCGCGATGACGATGATCTTCGGCATCCCCGCGCCGCTGCTGTTCGGGCAACTCCTGCTCGGCATCATCAACGGCGCGTTCTATGCCATGCTGTCGCTCGGCCTCGCGGTGATCTTCGGCCTGCTCAGAATCATCAACTTCGCCCACGGCGCGCTGTTCATGGTGGGCGCCTTCGTGGCCTGGGGTCTCGAAACCTACCTCGGCGTCGGCTACTGGCCGGCGCTGGTCGTCGTCCCCCTCGTCGTCGGCGCCTTCGGCTACCTGCTGGAGCGCACGGTGATCCACCGCGTTTACAAGCTCGACGCGCTTTACGGGTTGCTGCTCACCTTCGGCATCGCTCTGGTCCTGGAGGGCGCCTTCACCATCCAGTACACGAGTTCCGGCGTCGACTATCCCACGCCCGACTCGCTGTCGGGCACCGTCGACCTCGGCTTCATGTTCATGCCGATCTACCGCGGCTACGTGGTCGCGGCGGCGGTGCTGATCTGCGGCGGCGTGTGGTTCCTGATCGAGAAGACCAGCCTCGGCGCGCTGCTGCGCGCGGCGACGGAGAACCCGCAGCTTGTGCAATCCTTCGGCGTCAACGTGCCCCGGCTCGTCGCGCTCACCTTCGCCGGCGGCGTGGCGCTGGCTGGGCTCGCCGGCGTGATGGCGGCGCCGCTCTATTCCGTCACCCCCGGCATGGGCGACGCCCTCATCAATACGGTGTTCGCCGTGGTGGTCATCGGCGGCATGGGATCGATTGGCGGCGCGGTGCTCGGCGGCTTCACGCTCGGCATCGTCCAGGGGCTCACCGCCGCGTTCTATCCCCCCGCGTCCAGCGTGGTGGTGTTCGCGGCGATGGCGCTGATCCTGCTGGTGCGCCCCGCCGGCCTGTTCGGCAGCCCGGCCTGAACCATGTTCGCACCCATCGAGAAACTCGGCTTCTCCCGCGCCCAGGCGATCGGCCTCGTCGTGCTGATCGTGGTGGTGGCGGCGGCGTCGGCCGGCTTCTACCCGATCTTCCTGATGCAGGTGATGTGCTTCGCCCTGTTTGCGGCGAGCACCAACCTGCTGATGGGCTTCATCGGCCTGCTGTCGCTCGGCCAGGCCGCCTATTTCGGCCTCGGCGGCTACATCGCCGGCTACGCCGTGCAGCAATGGGGCCTGACGCCCGAACTCGCCGTGGCGCTTGGCGGGCTCGGCGGCGCCGCGCTCGGCGCCGCCTTCGGCTGGCTGGTGGTGCGGCGCACCGCCATCGCCTTCGCGATGATCACCCTGGCTCTGGCGCAGATCGCCGACTTCGCCGCCACGGAGGCGACGGGCTTCACCGGCGGCGAGAACGGCATCCAGGGCATCCCGCGGCGCGCCCTGTTCGGCGTGCTGCCGCTCGCCGACGACCGCGCCATGTACGCCGTGGTCGCCGTGGTGTTCATCCTCGGCGTGCTGTTCATCCACCGCATCCTGCACTCGCCCTTCGGTCAGGTCGTCAAGGCGATCCGGGTCAACGAGGCGCGAACCGTGTCGCTCGGCTACAACCCCGAGCACTACAAGTGGATCGTGTTCATCCTCGCCGGCTTCGTCGCCGGCATCGCCGGCGGCCTCAAGGCCATCGTGATGGGTATCGCCACCCTGTCCGACATCGGCAACGCCCTGTCCGGCCTCATCGTGCTGATGGTGCTGGTCGGGGGCATCGGCACCGTGTTCGGTCCCATCGTCGGCGCCCTCGTGGTGGTTGCCATGCAGTACTACCTCGCGCCGTTCGGGGCCTGGGTCATCGTCATCCAGGGCGTCATCTTCACCGCCTGCGTGCTGACCTTCCGCCGCGGCATCATCGGGGAACTGGGCGCGCGCTTCCGCGTCGCGCTCTGAGCGGCGCGTCGGACGCGGCTGAACGAGGGAGCAGAAACCATGCGCGCGATGGTTGTCGGGGCCGGCGGGCTCGAACTGCGCGACGTGCCCGTGCCGCAGCCCGGCCCCGGCGAGGTGCTGGTCCGCGTCCGCGCCGCCGGGCTGAACCGGGCGGAGCTGGCCATGGCCGCCGGCCACGCCCACGGCGCGCTGGGTGGCGCCGGCTCGCCCATCGGCTTGGAATGGGCCGGCGAGGTCGCCGGTGTCGGCGCGGGCGCGGAGGGGGTGCGCGAGGGTGACCGCGTGCTGTGCTCGGGCAATGGCGGCTATGCCGAGTACGCCGTCACCGACTGGGGCCGGGTCAACCCCGTGCCGGCGAACAACATGGGGTGGGAGCAGGCGGCGACCCTGCCGATCGCGCTGCAAACCATGCATGACGCGCTGGTCACCAACGGCCGCCTGCGGGACGGTCAGGCGGTGTTGATCCAGGGCGCAAGCTCCGGCGTCGGCCTGATGGGCCTGCAGATCGCCCGCCTGATGGGCGCCCGGACGGTGATCGGCAGTTCGACCCGGGCGGAGCGCCGCGCCCGCCTCGCCGAGTTCGGCGCCGACCTCGCGGTCGACACGGCCGATCCGGCTTGGCCCGACGCGGTGCTCGCCGCCACCGATGGCGCGGGCGTCGACCTCATCGTCGACCAGGTGTCCGGGCCGCTCGTCAACGGCAATCTCAAGGCGACGCGCGTCCTCGGCCGCATCGTCAACGTCGGGCGGCTCGGCGGCGCCGAGGGCTCCTTCGACTTCGACCTCCATGCGATGCGGCGGATTTCCTACGTCGGCGTCACCTTCCGCACGCGTAGCAAGGACGAGGTGCGCGAGATCAACCGGCGGATGCGCGCCGACCTGTGGGGCGCGGTGGAGACCGGTCGCCTCGCCCTGCCCATCGACAAGGTGTTCCCTTTGGAGGAGGCGGACGCCGCCCAGGCGCGCATGCGTGCCAACGAGCACCTCGGCAAGATCGTGCTGACGGTGTGACCCGCGACGCCGCTCCCGCCCCGGCGCGCCAGATCACCGGTCGCACCCGCGTTTTCGCCATACTGGCCGACCCTGTCGACCATGTGCAAACGCCGCAAAACCTCAACGCGCTTGCCGCCGCGCGCGGCTGCGACGGCGTGCTGGTGCCGCTGCACGTGGCCGCCGACGGCCTCGCCGCCGCCGTCGCCGGGCTGCGCGCGATGCGCAACCTCGGCGGCTTCGTCGTCACCGTGCCGCACAAGACGGCGATCGTGCCGCTGCTCGACGACCTCACCGGCGCGGCGCGCCTCGTCGGCGCGGTGAACGCGGTGCGGCGCGCGGCGGACGGGCGGCTCACGGGCGACATCCTCGACGGCACCGGCTTCGTCGCCGGGCTGCGCGCGGCCGGGCACGAGCCGCGCGGGCAGAAGATCTACATCGCCGGGGCTGGCGGCGCCGCGGCGGCCATCGCCTTCGCCCTCGCCGAGGCCGGCGCGGCGCGCCTCGCAATCGCCAACCGCACCGCGCGGCGCGCCGACGCGCTGCTTGACCGGTTGCGCTGCCGCTTCCCCGACCTCGCCGTGACGTCCGGCGGCCGCGACCCGTCCGGCCACGACCTCGTCGTCAACGCGACCTCGCAGGGCTTGCACCCGGACGACGCCCTGCCGGCCGACGCCGCCGCCCTGACCCCGGACCAGATCGTCGCCGAGATCATCATGGCGCCGGCCGTGACGCCCTTCATGGCCGCCGCCGCTGCGCGAGGCTGCCGCACCCATCCCGGCCTCCCCATGCTGCGCTGCCAGCTCGACCTGATGGCCGACTGGATGGGCATGCACGCCGCAAGCGCCCACCCTTGACCGCCCATTCTTCGCACGCGTTCGACTTCATCGTGGTCGGCGGCGGCACGGCCGGGTGCGTGCTGGCGAACCGCCTGAGCGAGAATAGGCGCCACAGCGTGCTCGTCATCGAGGCGGGCGGGCGCCGCGAGGGCTTCTGGGTCGGCATCCCCGCCGGCTTCGGCAAGCTCCTCACCGGCACGCGGCATAACTGGCGCTTCAGCACAGAGCCGGAGCCGGGGACGCACGAGCGCGCCATCGTGGTGCCGCGCGGCAAGGGGCTCGGCGGGTCGACGCTGATCAACGGCATGATCTTCGTGCGCGGCCAGCCCGACGACTTCGACGGCTGGGCGCAGAACGGCAACCGCGGCTGGTCGTGGTCCGACGTGCTGCCCTATTTCCGCAAGCTCGAACGCTTCCCCGGCGGCGACGCGCGGCTGCGCGGCGACGCCGGTCCCGTCCACGTCCGCGAGGTCAGCGAAACCAACCCTCTCGCCGATGCGTGGGTGGAGGCGGGCGTCGAGGCCGGCTATCCCCGCAATCCCGACTACAACGGGGCGGGCCAGGACGGCTTCGGTTATTATCAGGTCAACCAGCACCGGGGCCGGCGCTGGAGCGCCGCCGACGCCTATCTCAAGCCGGCGCTGGCGCGGCCGAATCTGACGGTGTGGACCGACGCCCAGGTGCTGCGCCTCGACCTCGACGGACGCCGTGTCACCGGCGTGCGCGTGCGCCGCGGCGGAACCGAGGAAACGGTCGCGGCGCGCGGCGCCGTGGTGCTGGCGGCCGGCGCCGTGCAGTCGCCGCACCTGCTCGAACTTTCCGGCATCGGGCGCCCGGAAGTGCTGGGCGACGTCGCCATCCCCGTCGTCCACGCCCTGTCCGGCGTCGGTCGCAACTACGCCGACCATTACGCCACGCGGATGAACTGGCGCGTCACCGTCCCCCGCACGCTGAACGAGCTGACGCGCGGCTGGCGCCTCGGCGCGGCGGTCGCGCAGTATTTCCTCACGCGCAAGGGCATCCTCACGCTCGGCACCGGCCTCGCCCACGGCTTCGTCCGCACTCGGCCGGGGCTGGCGGGGCCCGACGTGCAGTACTTCTTCATGCACGCGAGTTACGCCAACGCCGGCGACCGCCGGCTCGACCGCGAGCCCGGCATGACGGTAGGCGTGACGCAGCTGCGCCCGGAGTCGCGCGGCACCATCCACATCCGCTCGCCCGACCCTTTGCAGCCCCCCGCGATCCGGCCGAACTTCCTCGCCGCGCGCGCCGACCGCGACAGCCTGATCGAAGGCATGAGGATCGCCCGCCGCGTCATCGCGCAGCCGGCGATGGACCCCTATCGTTCCCACGAACTGTCGCCGGGGCCGCAGGTCGAGAGCGACGACGAGTGGCTCGACTTCGCCCGCCGCAACGGCCAGACCATCTACCATCCGGTCGGCACGTGCAGCATGGGGCAGGGTGCCGAAGCGGTGGTGGACGAGCGCCTGCGCGTGCGCGGCCTCGGCGGATTGCGCGTGGTGGACGCCTCGATCATGCCGACGCAGGTGTCGGGCAATACCCAAGCCGCCGTCACCATGATCGCGGAACGCGGCGCCGACCTGATCCTCGCCGACCACGCCGGCTAACCCCGCGCCCGCGCGGCCGTTCCTACGCCTCGACCGCGACGCGCGCCGGCACTTGGGCGCGGGGAACCGGGAGGCGGCACCCGTCGGGGTCGTCCACCAGCGTGTAGCTGCGCCCGCCGAAGCTCGGTTCCTCGCGCCCGATGTTGATCACCGCCGCGCGCTTGAGGCTCGACGCCAGCATCGCGACCACCTGTGCGTGCGTGTCGTCGTCGAGGGCTTCCAGCGCCTGGTCGATGACGATCCAGGCCGGCGCCTGCACGGCGAGGCGGGCGAACGCGAGGCGCTGGAGGTCCTGGTCGCCGAGTTCGTGGTCCCAGCGCGCGTCCTCGTCGAGCCGCGGCACGAAGGCGTCGAGCCCGACCGCCTCCAGCGCCGCGGCGAAGCGCTCCGCCTCGAAACGCGCGGGATCGTCGGGATAGGCGAGGACGTCGCGCAAACGGCCGGCGCGCACGTAGGGGCGCCGGGCGACGTGCATGAAGGGCTCGTCGCCCGGCAGCAGGATGCGCCCCTCGCCCCATGGCCAGAGGCCGGCCATCGCCCGGAAGAAGATCGTTTGCGCGTCGCCGGAGTCCCCGGTGATCTGGACGCGCTCGCCGGCCGAAACCGTGACGCTGCGCTGGTCGAGGCGAGTGCAGCCATCGGGCGCCGCGACGGCGAGGCGGTCGAGCACGAGGCGGCCGGGTTCACCCGCCTCGACCACGATCTTGCCGGCGACCTCGTGCAGGTCGCCGGCGGCGACGGCGGCGCGCCGGAAGTCGGCGACGCGCAGCAGCGTCGCGCGCCAGTCGGCGATGGTGCCGAAATTGTCCACGAACCAGCGCAGCGAGCTTTGCACCTGGTTGAAGGCGCCCACCGCCACCATCAGCCCGCCGAAGCTGATCTGCCCGCTGAAGTACACGGGTGCGGCGACGAGGATGGGTACCACCTGGGTCAGCCAGCCGTAGCCGGCCGTCACCCAGGTCAGCTTGGTCGTCGCGGTGACGAGTTCGCGCATCGCGGCGAGCACGCGGCCGAGGTCGGCGTCGAGGAAGCGCCGTTCGCTGGCCTCGCCGCGGTGCAGGGCGATGGTGCCGATATTGTCGCTGACGCGCACCAGCGCCGCCCGCAGCTCCGCTTCGCGGCCGTAGCGCTCGGCGTTCGAACGGATCAACGAATAGCCGACGCGGAAGGACGCCAGCGAGCCGACGAGCGCGTAGGCCACCGCCGCCCACACCATGTAGCCGGGGACGACCAGCCTGTGGCCGGCGACCATGACGGCGAAGCCGCTCGACAGGCGCCACAGCACGACCAAGAACACGGCGAGGAGCACGAAGGCCTGGAGCAGGCCGACGGCGAGCGTGACCGACAGCTCGCTCAGGTGGCGGGTGTCCTCGTGGAGGCGCTGGTCCGGGTTGACGCCGAGGATGCCGCCATGCGCCAGCTTGAACGCGCGCAGCGGTTCGAGCCACAGGTCGAGCAGGTCGTGCATGAGACCGGCGCGCAGCTTGAGCTGCATGGACAGGCTGAGCCACATCTGCGCGACGTTGAGCACCAGCAACGTGCCCGCGATGGCGCAGAACACCAGGAGTTCGTGGAGGAAGGTGCCGATGTCGCGGGCCGCGATGGAATTGTAGAAGGGCGCGTTCCAGGCGTTCAGCGCGACCTGCGCCGCCGCCGTCGCACCGATCACGGCGAGTACCGCGAGCGCCAGCCACGCCACGCTCCAGCGCTCGGGCGAGCCGGCGAGGCCCTCGATCAGCGTCGCCAGCTGGGCACGGACGCGGAGCGGCGGCGGGGCCTCGCAGCCCGCTGCGTCGTGGCCGACTGAGTCAGGGCTCGGTGCATCGTTGGCTGGGATGGCTGGGGCAACGGGCTCGGCTGCCGTCATGACGCATCTCCAGCGGCGGGCGGGGCTTTGGCGCACCCGCCTCGCGCCCTAGATAGGATCGCAAGCCGCCGCGCGCCGGACGCGGTCGGCCCGGCCGAACGGCGCGTCCAACCGGCCGAGGCGAACAGTGACCGACATCGACGCGCTGATCGCCGCCATGACGATCGAGGAAAAGGCCGGGCAGCTCAACATGCTGGCCTGGGGCGCCGCGCTCACCGGCGCGATCGGCGCCGGCGATGCCACGGATGCGGTGCGCGCCGGCAGGGTCGGCAGCCTCATCAACCTCACCGGCGCGGCGGAGGTGGCGCGGGTGCAGCGCATCGCCGTCGAGGACACGCGTCTCAAGATCCCGCTGTTCTTCGGCTACGACATCATCCACGGCCACCGCACCTCCTTCCCCATCCCGCTCGCGGAGGCCGGCGCCTTCGATCCCGACCTGTGGGAACGCACGGCGCGTGCCGCGGCGACCGAGGCGGCCGCCGACGGGCAGGACCTCACCTTCGCCCCGATGCTCGACGTGTCGCGCGACCCGCGCTGGGGGCGCAGCTGCGAGGGGCCGGGCGAGGACCCCTGGCTCGCGGCGCGCTTCGGCGAAGCGAAGACGCGCGGCTACCAGGGCGCCGACCTTGGTGCGGGCGACGCGGTCGCCGGCTGCGCCAAGCACTTCTGCGGCTACGGCGCGGTGCTCGCCGGGCGTGAGTACGCGCCGAGCGACGTGTCGGAGCAGACCGTGCGCGATATTTACCTGCCGCCCTTCGCGGCGGCGGTGCGCGCCGGCGTCGCGGCGGTGATGCCCTCGCTCAACGCGCTGAACGGCGTGCCGATGACGGCGAACCGGCCGCTCCTCGAGGGCTGGTTGCGCGGCCGACTCGGCTTCGACGGGCTGGTCGTCAGCGATTACGGGGCGGTGCGCGAATTGGCGAACCACGGCGTCGCCCGCGACGCGGCGGAGGCCGCCGCCCTCGGCATCAAGGCGGGGTGCGACGTCGACATGATGGGGTACGCCTACATCGACCACCTCGCGGAGGCGCTGGAGCGCGGGCTGTGCACGATGGCCGACGTCGACCGCTGCGTGCGCCGGGTGCTCCGCTTCAAGCAGCGTCTCGGCCTCTTCGACGACCCATACCGGCGCTGCCGCGGCCCTGCGCCGCAATCGCTCCAGCGGTCCCTCGCCCGCGAGGCGGCGACGCGCAGCATCGTGCTTCTCAAGAACGAGGGGGCGCTGGTTCCGGTCGCCCCCGCGCGGCAGCATATCGCGGTGCTCGGCCCGCTCGCCGACGCGCCGGCGCAAATGGTCGGCTCATGGGCGGCGAAGGCGGATCCGACCGCCGCCGTCGGCGTGCTCGCCGGGCTGCGCGCCGCCTATCCCGACGCGACGTTGGCGCACCATGCCGGCGTCGCCATCGAGGGCGGCGGCACGGAGGGCATCGCGGCGGCGGTCGCGGCGGCGACAGCGGCCGACCTCGTCGTGCTATGCCTCGGCGAGGGCGTCGCCCTGAATGGCGAGGCGACGAGCCGCAGCGACCTCGACCTGCCCGGACACCAGCGCCGCTTCGCCGAGGCTGTGCTCGACGCAGGCACGCCGACGATCGCGGTGGTGTTCTGCGGCCGTCCGCCGATCGTGCCCTGGCTCGCCGCGCGGGCGCAAGCGCTGGTCTGCGCCTGGCTGCTCGGCACGGAGGCCGGCACCGCGCTCGCCGACGTGCTGTCGGGCGCGGTGGCGCCGAGCGGGCGGCTCGCGATGACGTGGCCGCGCAGCATGGGGCAGGTACCGATCTTCCATGGCGCGGCGCCGAACGGGCGTCCCTTCGACCCCGCCGACCATTTCACCAGCAAGTACCTCGACAGCCCGAACGAACCGCTGTTTCCTTTCGGACACGGCCTCGCCACGACGATGTTCGAGCTGTCGGACCTAGCCGCCGATGCCGACGTGCTCGTGCCGGGAACCCCGCTCGCTGTGACCGTGAGGGTCGCCAATGTCGGCGTGCGCGCTGGAACGGCGACGCTGTTCCTTTTCGTCCGCGCGCCCGTAGTCGGCGTCGTGCGTCCGTCAAAGGAACTGCGCCGCGTCGCCAGGATCACGCTCGCCGCAGGGCAAGTCGGCGAGGTCGCCTTCGCCATGACGACCGATGACGTAAGCGAGGGCGAAGCGGTCGGGCCGGGAACGCTGCGCGTGCTGATCGGACAGTCGGCCGCGCAGGACACGCTGCTCGCGCTTCAGCTCCGCATTGCGCCGACCGGGAGCGTCAAGCCCCCAGCGACAGGATAGCCGGCGCCGGACGGATCAAAGATGCAGCCACACCAGGAACTTGCCGGCGCAGACGCCGAGCGATGCGACGACAACCGTGATGCGAAGCCACGCGAGTTCACGTTCCCCACGCTTGCCGTGCCGTCCGAATTCGGTCTGCATCATCCTTCATCGCATTCTGTCGCGTAAGCGGCTCGAAACTGCGTCCTCTGCTGGGTGCCTCGGTCGATAAGAGATATAGGGTGGATGGCCTCAGCCTGTCAGGCGCGGCGACCCGGGTGACGTACCCGCACAGCGAGGGGCTGGCCTTCGCGAGCCTCATGCATGCGAACCGAACACCCGTGCGACGCTTGGGTGCCGCCCTACCGGAGGCGTCCAGCGATCCTGGCGACCGCCGCTTGGGCGCACACCTCGTCCTTGTCGCCGCCGGGCGAGCCACCGACGCCGATCGCGCCGATGACCGTCTCGCCCGCCTTGATGACGACGCCGCCAGCGACGAGGAAGACGCCGGGCAGATGCACCAGCGGTCCGAAGGCTGGGTTGCCGCCGACCTTCGCCACGATCGCACCGGTGGTGTCCTCGTTGAAGTTGGGGCCGAGCGACACGGCCGCATAGGCCTTGCCGCGGCTGCTATCGAGCGTGTGCGGCGGCGCGTGGTCGCCCTTCACCACCACCTTGACCAAGCCGGACGCGTCGACCACCGTCGCGGTGACGCGATAGTTCGACCGTTCACACGCCGTCACCGCCTCCGTTGCGGCTTCGAGCGCGACGCTGAGCGGCAGCCGCGCATCGCGCGGCACGGCGTCGGCGCGTGCCGGCGGGGCGAGAAGGAACATGGCAGCGGACAGGATGGCTGGGGAACGCGACGGCATGACATCTCCGCTGGACCGATATCGTCCTCCTGTTCGCACGGCGCTGCGGTGCGGTTACGGGCGCCCGCCTCGTTGGAGGGGCTTGGCGCGGCGCGCCGCACGCCTCGCTGTGCTCATCCGGTCGCCTGCGCCGCCGGACGGCTTCGACGGGTTCGGGATGGCACGATGAGCGATGCGACGGGGGCCGGGCAGCCGTCCGGGGAGGGTGCGGCGACGAGGACCGCCCGCGCCGACTACGTCCGCTTCCATCGCATGACGACGCGCTGGGCTGACAACGACGCCTATCGGCACGTCAACAACGTGGTCTATTACGCGTTCTTCGACACGGCGGTGAACCGTCCGTTGATCGATGCCGGACTCCTCGACGTGGCGCGCAGCGCCGCGATCGGCCTCGTCGTCGAGACGGGATGCCGGTACTACCGCTCCGTGAGTTACCCCGACGACGTTTATGTCGGCGTGCGCGTGGCCCATCTCGGCCGCTCAAGCGTCCGCTACGAGGTCGCCCTGTTCCGCAACGACGATGCCGCCGCCGCCGCGGCCGGCCATTTCGTCCACGTCTACGTCGACCGCGCCACCCAGCGCCCGGTTCCGATACCCGACGACGTTCGTGCCTTCCTGACTACCCTGCAGCCAGCCACGTGCGCTGAAGGAACCCCGACATGACGGACGTTTCACCTTCCCCGGTTGCGGCACCCGAGGCCGCCGCGGCCGGCGACCCGTCCCGGCGGGACGGCATGAACGGTGCGGAAAGCCTGCTGCGCAGCCTCGTCGCGAGCGGGGTCGAAGTGTGCTTCGGCAATCCCGGCACCTCCGAAATGCACTTCGTCGCCGCGCTCGACGCGGTCGAGGGGATGCGCGGTGTGCTGGGGTTGTTCGAGGGCGTGGTGACGGGCGCCGCCGACGGCTACGCCCGCATGGCCGGCAAGCCCGCCGCAACCCTGCTGCACCTCGGCCCAGGCCTGGGCAACGGCCTGGCCAACCTTCACAACGCCCGCAAGGCGCGCAGCCCCCTCGTCAACATCATCGGCGACCACGCGACGACCCACCAGCGCTTCGACGCGCCGCTGACCTCGGACGTCGCCGCCCTGGCGCGCACGGTGTCCGACTGGGTCGCGATGTCCCGCAGCCCGCGCGACGTCGGCACGGATGCCGCGCGCGCCGTCCAGGCGGCGCGGGCCGCACCGGGCCAGATCGCCAGCCTGATCCTGCCGGCGGACGTGGCGTGGCTGTCGGCCGACCGTGCCGCGCCGGCCCTCCC
>CAXTFM010000020.1:6627-34046 GCA_964243435.1 uncultured Beijerinckiaceae bacterium | reverse complement strand
ACATCGAAACCGTGTGGGGCCGCGGGTACGTGCTGCGCGAACCAAGCGAAGAGGAGGAGCGCATCACGGCCTGAGCACCGCCGCCGGCGATGCGGCGCGCTCACCACAGACCCGGCGGAAGGGGGGAAGGGCGGCTGCCCTTCCCCCCTTCCGTTTGCGGGCCACGCATCCCAGTTTGCGGGCCACGCGTCGGCCCGGGTCATGACGGCGATGTTTTGATGGGCGGGAGGAAGGGTGGGGCCGCCGGGAGCGGCGTCACACCGCGCGCCGGCGCACCGCGTCGCCCGGCTCGATCCGGTCGCGGTTGAACACGAAGGCCGCCGTCGCGTCCGGGCGCAGGGCGGGGCAAAGGTCCCCGATGCGCTCGGCGCCGCCGAGCGCGAGGATGCCGTCGTCCGCCAGCACCCGGCTGAACTGGTGCAGCACCCGCCGCTTGGTGACGGCGTCGAAATAGAACAGCACGTTGCGGCAGAACACGACGTCGAAGCGACCACCTTCGGGCGCGACCGACATCAGGTTGTGCGTCCTGAAGGTGACCCTCCCCCTCAAGTGATCGCCGATCTGCCACAGCTCGCCCTGTCGGGTGAAATGGCGCAGCAGCAGCGCAACCGGCAGGCCGCGCTGCACCTCGAACTGGCTGTATGTCCCGCGCTGCGCCTGCTCGATCGCGGCGCGCGACAGGTCGGTCGCCAGGATCTCGGCGCGCCAGCCCGGCTGCTGCCGCGTCGCCTCGTCGACCAGCATGGCCACGGAGAACGGCTCCTGCCCGGTGGAGCAGCCGGCGCACCAGATGCGCAGCCGGCGCGTCGCGCCGCGCGCCGCCAGCAGGCGGGGCAGCAGCCGTTCCGACAGCGCCGTGAACAGCGTACGGTCGCGAAAGAACGAGGTTTCGTTGATCGTCAGGGTTTCGGTCACGCGCCTGGCGAGGTCGGAGCGCGGGTCGGTCTGCAGCGCGCGGGCAAGGTCGTCGAAGTTCGACAGGCCGGCGTCGCGCAGCACGGGTTTTAGCCGGGCCTCGACGAAGTAGCGCTTGTCGTCCTCGAAGGCGAGGCCGGCGGTGGTGCGCAGGAAGCGTTGGATGTGCGTGAAGGCGACGTTCACAGCGCCACCCCGCCCGCCTGGAACCGGCGGCCGATCTCGCCGGCGATGGCGGCCGGCGGCAGCACCGCCGCGGCGAGCCCCGCCTTGGCGACGGCGCCGGGCATGCCCCACACGGCGGAGGATCGCCTGTCCTGCACCAGCAGCGTTCCGCCGAACTGCGCGATCACGCGCGCGCCGGCAAGTCCGTCCTCGCCCATGCCGGACAGGACGACGCCGAGCGTGCGCGCGCCGAAGACCCTTGCCGCCCCGGCGAACATGTTGTCGATCGCCGGCTTGCAGTAGCCGCGCGACGTCGCCGGCATCGGCGCGACCTCGACGCCCTCCGTCCCGCGCAGGAAGTCGAGGTGGCTGTCGCCGGGGGCGAAGCAGACCAGGCCGTTGTGCAGCCGGCAGCGCTCGTTGACGACCTTGGTTGCGACGCGGCACCGGCGCGCGACGTGGCTTGCGACCACCGGCATCAGGTCGCGCGGCATGTGCAGCGTCACGCACACGGGCACGTGGGGCAGCAGCGGGCCGAAGTTCTCGAGCATCGCGACCAGCGCCTGCGGGCCACCCGTCGAGGCGCCGATCACCACGATGGCCGGCCGCAGCGGTGGCCGTCCTGCCGCGGCCGGGATGCGCCCGGCCGGAGGGCCGCCGGATCGTTCGACGCCGTTGGCGGATGTCAGCACGCGGAACGGGTCCGAGCCGGGTTTCGCATCGATCCGCCCCTCACGCGACCAGGCCGACTTCTTCGAACTTCGAGGCGATGATGTCCCTGTCGAAGGGCTTCATGATGTACTCGTCGGCGCCGGCGTCGAGGGCGCGGGTGATCTGGGGCACCTCGTTCTCCGTGGTGCAGAACACGACCTTGGGAATGCGCCCGTTCTCCAGCCGGCGCAGCTCGACGAGGAAGCCGAGCCCGTCCATGACGGGCATGTTCCAGTCGAGCAGCACGGCGTCGGGCATGTCCGCCTTGCAGCTGTTCAAGGCTTCCAGCCCGTTCGCCGCCTCGCGCGAGGCGAAGCCCAGCCCCTGCACGATGCGCTGCGCGACCTTGCGGATGACCTTGGAGTCGTCGACGATCAGGACCTGTTTCACGGCGCACGCCCCTTGTTGATCCGGCGGCCCCGCGGCGAGGGGTGCCTGTCCGGCGTCACGGCCGGTCCGTTCCGAAGGTGAAAACCCAGTCGAGGTCGAGGATCGGAAGGATCGCGTCGGCCAGCCGGTGCACGGTGGAAATCTTCGCGCGCTCCGCGCCGAGGTGGGGCGGGTTGCCGATGCGCGAGGCGGCGTCGAGCGACACCACGTCGCCGACCTCGTCCACCACAAGCGCGAAGCTTTCGCCGCGGTAGTCGAGGCCGACCGCGAGGGCGGACGGCTCGGGCACGCGGCCGCCCTTGAGGCGCCGGCGCAGGCTGACGGCGGTGACGATCTTGCCGCGCAGGTTGACGAGGCCGAGCACCTCGACGGGCGCGAGCGGCACGGTGGTCACCGACACGATCTCGAACACGGTCTGGATGTGCTCGACCGGCAGGCCGAAGGGGCGGCCGTCGCTGACGATGGTGAAGCACCGCATGTCGGTCGCCTGCGCGGGGCGCGCGCCGGGCGCAGGCACCGGTGCGGCAATCGCCGTCATGCCGCGAACTCCCGGATGATGCGCTCTTCCAGCGCGTGGGTGCCCAGCGCGTGCGCGTCGAGGTTGGCGCGCAGCATGGAGAGCAGGCCGGCGCGGTCGAACTTGCCGACGACGCCGCACATGCCGCACGCCGCCGCCGCTTCCCCGATGATCGGCGCCGTATGGGCGGCGAGCGCGATGATGGGCAGGGCGGCGTTGCGCGGATCGCGCTTGATCTCGCGGGCCAGCGTGTAGCCGTCCATGTCCGGCATGTCGGTGTCGGTCACCACCGCGTGGAACAGCGCGCCCTTGGAGAACAGGAACAGGGCGTCGTGGCCGGAGCTCGTCGTGGTGACCCGGAAGCCGGCCGCGGCGAGGATCGGCGCGAGCATGTCGCGGAAGAACAGGCGGTCGTCGACGAGGAGCACGGAGAAGCGGTTGACCACGCCGCGGGCGAGGGCGTCGGGCCGCGCGATCTTCACGAAGTGCGAAATGTCGATGATCTCGACCACCGTGTCGCGGAGGCGGGCGGAACCGATGGTGCCGGGCGTCGCGCTGGCGATCTCGATGTCGAGGAAGTCCTCCACGATGTCGATGATCTCGTCCACGATGAGGCCGACGCTTTCGCCGCCGATGCCGAGCACCAGGACGGGGCGCTCGCGCATCCCGCCGTGCCCCGCCTCGATCAGCGGATCGACGGGCCGGCCGTCCATGGACAGGAGCGGCATCAGGAAGCCGCGGTGCTGCATCATGAGCTGCCCGTCCGACACGGCGACGGCGTTCGACGCGGCCGACTCGATGCGCGAGATCAGGGACAGCGGCACGACCTTGAGCGCGCCGCCGCCGGCCTTGAACAGCACCAGGCGCGTCGCTTCGCGCGGCGGAATGAAGCGCTCGGCGATGTGCTGGACGCCGAGTTCCAGCGCCTGCGCCAGCCCGAGCGTGCGGGCCAGCCCGACCGTGTCGAGGATCAGCACCACCGAACCGTCGCCGAGGATCGTGTGCCCGGAGAAGACGTACAGATGCGCCAGCGACGCGCCGAGCGGCTTGACCACGATCTCCTGCACGTCGGCCACGCTGTCGACGAGGACGCCGAACGAGTGCGCGCCGAAACGCATGATCACGGCGAGCTTGGCCTCCTCAACCGCACCCTCCGGCCCCGGCGCGGCGGGGTCGAGCCGGAACACGGTGCGCAGGTCGACGAGCGGCAGCACCTGGTCGCGCAGGCGCAGCACCATGGAGTCCTGCACCCGCTCGATGCGGTGGCTGCTGCCTTCCCCGAGGCCGATGGCCTCCACCACCGACTGCTGGGGCAGGGCGAAGCGGTGCTCGCCGGTGCGCACGATGAGTGCCGGGGCGATCGCGAGCGTTAGCGGGATCTTGAGGTTGAAGCTCGTTCCCTTGCCGAGCATGGAACTGACGTTGATCGAGCCGCCGATGGTTTCGATGTTCTCGCGCACCACGTCGAGCCCGACGCCGCGGCCGGAAATGCTCGTCACCGTGGCCGCGGTCGAGAAGTTGGGCAGGAAAATGAAGCGGAACAGCGCCTCGGGCGAGAGGCCGTCGATCTCGGACGCGCCGATGAGCCCGCGGGCCAGCGCCTTGGCCTTGATCTTCTCCACGTCGAGGCCGCGCCCGTCGTCGGCGACGGACACCGCGATGTAGCCGGCCTCGTGGCTGGCGGAGATGCGGATGGTGCCGTTCTCGGGCTTGCCCGCGGCGAGGCGCACCTCCGGGGTTTCGATGCCGTGGTCGGCGGCGTTGCGCAGGATGTGGGTCAGGGGATCGCGCACGACCTCGATCAGCTGGCGGTCGAGTTCGGTTTCGCCGCCGTCGACGACGAGCGTCAGCTTCTTGCGCGTTTCAACCGCCAGCTCCCTCACGAGGCGGGGCAGGCGGGCGAACAGCCGGCTGAGCGGCTGCATGCGCGCCCGCATCACCGAGTCCTGGAGGTCGCTCGTCAGGGCGGACAGGCGCTGCATCGGCGCCTTGGTGGCCTCGTCGTCCTGCTTGCGGCTGATCTCGACGAGCTGGTTGCGCGTCAGCACCAGTTCCGACACCAGCACCATGATGCGCTCAAGCGCGGCGACGTCGACGCGGATGGTTTCGGAGCGCTTGGAGCCTTCGCCGCCGGCGCGCACCGGTTCCGGCGCGCTGTAGGCGCTGTAGGTGGCCGGGATCGTGACCTCGAGCGCGGGCGCTGCCGCCGCCGGGCGCTCCCCGCTCATGTCCTGCAGCTCGGATTCGAGCCGGACGATGAGGTCGGCGTCGTTGCCCGCCGGCTCGGCCGAATGAAGCTCGATCTCGGTGAGGATCAGCTTGATGCGGTCCACCGCCGCAAGGATCAGGCTGACCATTTCGGGGGTGGCGGGGGTGCCCTCGCGAAGCCGGCTGATCACCGCCTCGGCGGCGTGCGCGATGGCCTCCAGGCGGCCCAGCCCGAGGAAGCCGCACGTGCCCTTGATCGTGTGAACGAGACGAAAGATGCTCGCGACGATCGCCGAATTCGTCGGGTCGGTCTCGAACTGGATGAGCTGCGAACTCGCGGCTTCAAGGTGCTCGGACGTTTCGGCGAGGAAATCGTTGAGAAGCTCGTCCATGAAAACCGCGCTGATCCGCCCGGGGCGGCTTCAGCGCAGTATTGGGTGCCGGGGTTAAGAAGACCCTGAGACGGCGGCCGCTTTCAGCCGCGATCGTCGCTTTTCAGCGTTTTCAGCTTGGAGAACACGGAAGCGACGTCGAGGGTCTCGTCCTCCTCGTCGCGGCGCGGCCGGGTGTCGGCGAACACCGGCGCCTCGTCCCGGTGCTCGCGCGGGCCGGTGGTGATCTCGGCCGGCACCAGGGTCTGGCCGCGCTCGGCCGACTCGGCCGCGGCGGCGGGCCTTTCCTTGGCGGCGCGGTTCACCTCGAAGTCGAGGTCGATCTGCGAGCACAGGCCGAGCATCACCGGGTCGAGCGGCGTCAGCGCGGCCGAGTTCCAGTGCGTGCGGTTGCGGATCGCCTCCATGGTGGTCTTGGTGGTGCCGACGAGGCGCATGATCTGCGCGTCCTTCAGCTCGGCATGGTTGCGCAGCAGCCAGAGGATCGCGTTGGGGCGGTCCTGGCGGCGCGACAGCGGCGTGTAGCGCGCCCCGCGCCGCGGCTTGACCTCGGGCAGACGCACCTTGGACTGCGCGATCTTGAGCTGGTGCTGCGGATTCTTCTCCGCCTGGGCGATCTCCTCGCGCGACAGCTGGTTGGAGGTGATGGGGTCGTGGCCCTTGATGCCGGCCGCCACCTCGCCGTCGGCGATCCCCTTCACTTCAAGGGGGTGCAGCTTGCAGAAGTCGGCGATCTGATCGAACGTCAGCGACGTGTTCTCGACCAGCCAAACGGCGGTCGCCTTGGGCATCAGCGGCGCGGCGCTCATGAGGGAACTCCTTGATCGTGCCGGGATCACGCGGATGCGATCGCCCGGACGGTGTCGCCCGAGGGATCGCACCCGAAGCATCGAATCTTGGGGGGATCGGCGAGACACGGGCGTCGATGAACGGGGACGCGCGAGCTATAGGCACTCGGCGCGCCGGACGCAACCGAACGCGCGACAGACCGCGCGCCGGTGCCGTCGTCACGCCGCACCGTCCGCGTCCCCGGCCTCCGACCGGCCGTTCAGCCAGGCGAGGACGCCTCGGCCGGCGGCGGCGCCCGTCGCGAAACAGGCCTGGAGGAGGTAGCCGCCGGTCGGCGCTTCCCAGTCCAGCATCTCGCCGGCGAGAAAGGTGCTGGGGCGGCGATGCAGCATGAAGCGTTCGTCGAGCCCGTCCCAGGACACGCCGCCGGCCGTCGAGATGGCGCGGTCGAGCGGCATGGCCGCCGCGAGGCGCAGCGGCACGGTGTTGAGGCGGTGCGCCAGCGCCTCGGCGTCGAGCGCGGCGAGCCGGGGGCTGGGCGCGTCCCAGTTCTCGCTTTCGTGGAGCAGCGACACGGCGACCGGCGGCAGGTTGAGGTGCTTGCGCAGGTGGGTGCTGAGGGACTGCTTCGCCCGCCGCCGGGCGAGGCGGGCGGCGAGCGCCGCCGTGCCGAGGTCCGGGCGCAGCGCGAGGCGTGGCACGGCGTGTCCCTCCGCCGCCAAGGCGTCGCGCAGCGGCCCGGCGAGCGCGTACAAGGGGCCGCCCTCCAGCCCCGCGCGGGTGATGACGAGGTCGCCGCGGCTGCGCTGCCCGGCGAAGGCGAGTTCGACGTTCTTCAACGGCTCGCCCTCGTGGCGGGCGCGGAACAGCTCCGACCAGGCGAGCGCGAAGCCGCAGTTCGCCGGGCGCAAAGGGGCCACCGCGACGCCGGCCCGCTCCAATGCGTCAACCCAGGTGCCATCGGCGCCGAGTCGCGGCCAGCTCGCGCCGCCGAGCGCCAACACCACCGCGTCCGCCGCGACGCGCGTGTCGCCGTTCGGCGTCGCGAACCGCAGCGCGCCGTCCCCGTCCCAACCGCGCCAATGGTGGCGCGGGGCGAGCCGCACGCCGCCCGCCGCAAGGCGGCGCAGCCAGGCGCGCAGCAGCGGGGAGGCCTTGAAGGAGGCGGGAAACACCCGCCCGCTCGTGCCGACGAACGTGTCGACGCCGAGGTCGGCGCACCAGCGGCGCAGCGCCGGCGGCCCGAAGGCGGCAAGCGCCGGCCCGAGCGCGGGTGCCGCGGCGCCGTAGCGTCGGCGGAAGGCGGCCTCGTCTTCGCTGTGCGTGAGGTTCAGTCCGCCACGCCCGGCGAGCAGCAGCTTGCGCGCCGGCGACGGCATGCGCTCGTAGACGGTGACGTCGGCACCCGCCGAGGCGACCTCGGCGGCCATCAGCCCGGCCGGGCCGGCCCCGACCACGGCGACGCGCGGCCGCGCGGCACCTGACGCGCGGGAGCTGCGCATCAGGCGCGGACCAGCCCTGCGGCGATCCTCGGCGAGGGGCGGATAGCCGCGTGTCGCCGTTGGCCGTATCCCGACAGGCGGCCTTTCCCCTCGTGCGCGAAGCCTGATTGCATGCTCACCATCTTCGACTGCGACGGCGTTCTCGTCGACTCGGAACTGATCGCGCTCAGCGAACTCTCCATCCTGATGGGCGAGCACGGCGCGCCGATGAGCGTGGGGGAATGCCGGGACGCTTACATGGGCATGCACAATGCCGACATCGTGCGTGCCATCGAGGCGCGTGTCGGCCTAGCGCTGCCCGGCGAAGGTCTGCGCATCCGCGCGCGCATGATCGAGCGCTTCCGGCGCGAGCTGCAACCCGTGCCGGGCATCGCCGCCGCGCTGACGCAACTCGACGGGGCGCGCTGCGTCGCCTCGTCCTCCGACCGCGCGCGCATCGCGCTGACCCTGGAGCTGACCGGGCTCAGCGCCTACTTCGGCGAACACCTGTTCAGCGGAACGGAGGTGGCGCGCGGCAAGCCGGCGCCGGACCTGTTCCTCCATGCCGCCGCCGTCATGGGGGTGGCGCCCGCGGACTGCGTCGTGGTGGAAGATTCTGTGATGGGCGTGCGCGCCGGCGTCGCCGCCGGCATGCCGGTCGTCGGGTTCACCGGGGGTTCCCACGCCCATCGCGGCTCAGCCGCCGAGCTGCGCGCCGCCGGCGCCGGGCACGTCATCGCCGCGATGGACGGACTAGCTGCCGCGCTCCGCGCGGCCGGCGGAACCGCGGCGCGGACCTGACGTTCGCTTCCCCGCCGACGATGGTGCGGCGCTGCAACGGAGTTCCCATGTCCAAGCTGCACATCACGGCCGCCCTCGTCCTCTCCGTCGCAATGGCGGTGGTCCCCTTCGCGGGCGCGGGAGCGCAGGACACCACGCCGGGCGCCTCGGCCCCCAAGGCCAAGCCGGCCGCCGAGGTCGACGGCACCTCCAAGGGCGGCGGCGCACCCAAGGACGCCGCCATGACCAAGAAGGGCGGCGCCAAGGTCAAGAAGGCCGGCGCCATGAGCGGCGCGGTCGAGAAGTAAACGCGCGGCGCGTCGAGAGGGCGAAGCGGTCGGGACACCGGCCGCTGCGGCCCTCACGCGGCGGCGAGGCTTTGAAACAAGGGCAGGCCGTCCGTGCCGCCGACGAGCGGATCGACGAGGTTCTCGGGGTGCGGCATCAGGCCGAGCACCCGCAGGTTCGCCGAGTAGATGCCGGCGATCTCGTTGATCGAGCCGTTGGGGCCGTCGCGATCCTTCACTTGGCCCTCGTCGTCGCAATAGCGGAAGGCAACGAGGTTCTCGCCTTCGAGCCGCGCGATGGTTTCGGCGTCGGCCGTGTAGTTGCCCTCGCCATGGGCGATGGCGACCTTGGCCGTTTGCCCGACCGCGTAGCGCGTGGTGAACGGCGTGTCGGCGCGCTCCACCCGCAGGTGCTGCATGCGGCACACGAAGCGCAGGTTGGCGTTGCGCATCAGCACACCCGGCAGCAGCCCGCCCTCGACCAGGATCTGGAAGCCGTTGCAGATGCCGAGCACCAGGCCGCCGCGCCCGGCATGCGCCCGCACCGCGTCCATCACCGGGGCGCGCCCGGCGATGGCGCCGCAGCGCAGGTAGTCGCCGTAGGAGAAGCCGCCCGGCAGCACGGCGAGGTCGGTGCCGTGCGGCAACTCGTGCTCGCCGTGCCACACGGTCGAGGTCGCGATGCCGGCGGTGCGCAGGGCGCGCAGGGCGTCCCCGTCGCGGTTCGAGCCGGGAAACAGGATGACGGCTGCCTTCATCGACCGATCGGGTTCGCGTGGGTGACACCCTTGGCTACACAACCGTCCGCGCGACCGCAAATGTTCAGCGCCGCCGCTGCGGGGGCGCGAGCTGCCGGAAGCTCCAGTGCAGCTCGGGCGCGGCCTTGGTCGTCGCCGGCACCCTGATCTGGGTCGTCGGGCGCGGTCCGCCGGCGGCGGCGAACAGGATGGACGGCTCGACGAAGGCGGCGGCATCGGCCTCGAACAGCCAGATCTCCCCGTCGGGTACCTCGAGGCGCACGCCGTCGCCGTTCGTCCGCGCCCTGACGCCCGGCGCGAGATGGAAGCGGAGCACGTAGTCGAGGTCGCCGCGGCCCGCCTCCGCCGGGCGGCCTTCCTGCGGCAGCAGGCTGTCGCACCCGTCGAGGCGGGCGCCGTCCTCCGCGAGCACGAGCAGGCGGTGGTGGATCAGCGCGAAGGCCGAGGCGTAGCCGTCATGCGACAGGGTGAGCGCCGTTCCCGTCGCGTCATGCGCCCGCGCCACGCCCACCTGCCCCGGCCCGGCGAGCACCTGGTCGCCGAGCCAGCGCTGCACGCCCGTGCGTCGCGCGAAACGGCAGGACGAGGTGTCGCGCACCGTCAGCGTGGAATGGGCGGCGGTGGATCGGGCGGCCTCCCGCGCTTCGGCGCGCCCGCCTTCGAAGGCGCCGCAGTTGACGACGAGGCGGCTCGGCCCGCTCGACAGTTCGAACGACAGGCAGCCGGCGTGCGCGCTCGTCGAATAGGGCGCCGGCGGCGGCGGCCCGGTATCGGCCACGAGCAGGGTCGTGCCTCTATCGACGCGCTGGTAGCCGGTGTGGTGGGCGTTGGTGAGCGGCTCGGCGCGGATGTCGTCGTAGGCGAGGATGGTGGCGACGAGTTCCGGCGCGGTCGGTCCCATGCCGTTGAACAGCGCCAGCGTGCCGTCACCGTGGCGGAACAGCCGCAGCATGGGTATCATCCGGTCGATGGCATTGAGCACGGGCTGCGGCGCGGGCACGGCGCGCGCGGCATAGGCCTGGCGCAGCGGCAGCAGGTCGAGCAGCAGGTCGATGATGACCTGGGGGTTGCGGCTGACGTGGCCGCCATCGGGGAGGATCTGCGCGGTGATCTCGCTTGCCAGCACGTCGGTGCCGCCGCGCTGCAGTGCCACCCCGCCCTCGACGCAGAGCCCGTATTCGGCCAGCGCCAGGGCGACGAGCAGGCGGTCGCCGCCGGCGAGGCCGGCGGCGAGGTCGCTCCTGAGCTGGGCGCCGTGCCGGGCCAGCGCCCGCATGAAGCTGGCGTAGAAGTCGTGGTCGGCGCCGGCGAGGATCACGGGTGACTGCGACAGCCAGGACAGCAGGCGCCGCGCCGTCACCCGCGGCTGCCAGGCCGGATGCGGCGACGGGCGGCCGAGCGCGTCGAGGAACTGGCCGACGAGCACGCGGCCCCGCGCCCGATCGGCCGGGCGGTCGGCGGCGCGCAGGTGGCGCAGCCAGCCGAAGCCGGCGAGCTGGCGCGTCCACGCGTCGCCGCCGGACTCGATGTCGAAGGGCGAGCGCTCCAGCGCGTTGACGATCTTGCCGCCGAAGGCGAAGTAGCCGGCCACGATCTCGGCGGCGATGGTGGGATCGGTCGTGCGGATGTCCTGCGGCGCGATGAGCAGGCGATCGGGCGCGCCGGCGCGCAGCCGGGCGGCGATCCGCCCCGGCGCCGCGAGGTGCCGGCGCAGCGCCTGCCCGCCCGAGCGGGCGAGCAGCGCCGCGACGTGCAGCCGGTCCCTCCAGGTCGCGCCGGTCAGGGCGGTGCACTCCGTGCCGAGGTCAAGGACGCCGGCTCGGCTCGGGTCCGGGGCGGGCGATCCACCATCGCCGCAACCCGTCTACATCCGATTAACCGTGTTGCTCGGAAACTCAGCCGCGGCGGGCGAGGCGGGCGGCGAAGAAGCCGTCGAGCCCGGCGAAGCGCGGCTCGGGGCCGGGCAGGTGGCTGGGCAGGCTGCGCATCTCGCCATGGCCGTTGAGGAGTTCACCCAGGCCCCCGACCTCGTCGGGAGCGATGGGCGAGCGCGCCACGTCGGGGTTGCGTCGCAACAGGGCGGCGATCTGCGCTTCGCCCTCCTCCGGCTCGATGGAGCAGGTGCAGTACACCACCGTGCCGCCGGGCAGGGTGAGGTCAACCGCGTGGTCGAGGAGCTTGGCCTGCAGCGCGACAAGGCTCGCAAGGTCGCCCGGCCGCTTGGTCCAGCTGATGTCGGGGTGGCGGCGCAGGGTGCCGGTGCCGAGGCATGGCGCGTCGAGGAGCACGGCGTCGAAGGGTTGCGTTTTCAGGCTGGTCGCGTCGGCGACGAGCAGCTCGGCGTCGAGGCCGAGCCGGGCGAAGTTGACGCTGAGCCGCTTGAGGCGCTCGGCCGAGCGGTCGATCGCCGTCACGGCGGCGCCGGTCGCGGCGAGTTGCGCCGCCTTGCCGCCGGGTGCCGCGCACAGGTCGGCGACGCGCTGGCCGGCGCGGGCCTTGAGAAAGGTGGCGGGCAGGGCGGCGGCGGCGTCCTGCACCCACCATTCCCCCTCGGCGTAGCCGGGAAGCTCGTCGATGGCGGTGTGGCCTTCGAGGCGCAGCGACCCCGTCGGCAGCACGCGGCCGCCGAGCCGCTCGGCCCAGCCCGCCGCGTCCGACTTGCAGGTGAGGTCGAGCGTCGGCTCGGCGCGGATCGCGGCGGCGATGGCCCTGGCGGTCTCGTCGCCGTAGGTTTTGCGCCAGCGCGCGGCGAGCCAGGCCGGGACGTCGTGCTCCAGCGGGTCGCTGTTCGCCAGGATCTCGTCGCGGGCGCGGGCGATGTTGCGCAGCACCGCGTTGGCCAGCGCCGCGAAGGGCGCGGCGCGGCGCTCCAGCCGCACCGCGCGCACGGCGAGGTCGACCGCCGCGTGGTCGGGCACGTCGAGCAGCAGGATCTGGGCGGCGCCGACGATCAGCGTCCATTCGAAGTCGGGCGCCTGACGGGGCAGTCCCTGTTCCAGCCGCGCGGCGATGGCGCCGCGCAGCGTGCCGAGCCGGCGCAGCGCCGCCGTCACCATCGAGCGCACCAGCGCGCGGTCGCGCACGTCGAGCGGCCCCAGCCGGTTCGGCACCGCGGCGGGCGAGAAGCGCTCCTCGATGAGGTGGCCCTTGGCGACGATGTCGCGCAGGATCAGCGCGGCGGCGACCCGCGCCTGGAGCCCGGGGTGGCGCTCGGCCTCGGCCTTTTCCGCCGCAGCCTGCGCGGCGAGGCCGCCGGCGGTGCGCGGCGGCTTCCGGTCCGACTTGCCCACGGCCCGCTCGCGCGGTCGCTCACCCGGTCGCTGCTGGTCCGCCAAATCACCCCGCCTCCACGCACGGCCTAGCATAGCGGGCGGCGGGCGGCGAGGATACGGTCGCGGTTGATGGTCGGATGCCGCGGCGGCGCGCCGTGCCCCTCCGCGACGCGCGGCCATCCCGCCGCTTTCTCCCGGCACGGCGATCCCATATAGAAAGGCGAGGATCGCCCGGTCAGTATCTTGCGGGCGTTCCCAAGGATCAGCGATGTCGCGAGACGCGGTCAGTGAGGTTCCCGCCACGCCGACGGAGGTGTTCCCGCCGGCGGGCCCCGAGCCGACAACCGCCGCGCGCATCGGCGCGGCCCCGGACATCCACCATCCGGCGGGTGGCAAGGTGCTTGGCCTCGCCGTAGCCTCCATCGGCGTCGTGTACGGCGACATCGGCACGAGCCCGCTCTACGCGCTGCGCGAATCGCTCGCCCACTCCAAGGATACCGGGCTCAGCGACGACCAGGTCATCGGCACGGTGTCGCTGCTGCTGTGGGCGCTGTTCTTCACCGTGACGGCGAAATACGTGCTGTTCCTGATGCGCGCCGACAACAAGGGCGAGGGCGGCACGCTGTCGCTGATGGCGCTTGCCCAGCAGGCGCTCGGCCGGCGCTCGGCCCTGGTGTTCTTCCTCGGCGTCGCCGGCGCGGCGCTGTTCTCCGGCGACGCGATCATCACGCCGGCGATTTCCGTGCTGTCGGCGCTGGAAGGCCTCGACCTCGTCACGCCGATCTTCGACCGTTACGTGCTGCCGCTCACCATCCTGGTGCTGGTGTCGCTGTTCTTCGTGCAGCGCAGCGGCACGGCGCGGGTGGCGAGCTTCTTTGGCCCGGTGATGCTGCTGTTCTTCGCGGTCATCGCCGTGCTCGGCGTCCTGCACATCGGCGACGCGCCGCGCATCCTTGCAGCGTTCAACCCGTTCCGCGGGCTGTTCTTCCTGCTCGGCCACGGCTTCCTCGGCTTCGTGGTGCTCGGCTCCGTGTTCCTCGCGGTCACCGGCGCCGAAGCGCTCTACGCCGACATGGGGCACTTCAGCCGCCTGCCCATCCAGGCGGCGTGGCTGTGCTTCGTGCTGCCGGCCCTCATCCTCAACTACCTCGGGCAGGGCGCGCTGGTGCTCGCCGACCCCCAGGCGATCGACAACCCCTTCTTCAAGCTGGCGCCGGCCTGGGCGCTGCTGCCCCTCGTGCTGCTGTCCACCGTGGCGACCGTGATCGCCAGCCAGGCGGTCATCACCGGCGCCTTCTCGCTGGCGCACCAGGCGATCCAGCTCGGCCTGCTGCCGCGCATGCTGATCCAGCACACCTCCGAAACGCAGGAGGGGCAGATCTTCATACCCCGCGTCAACCGCTTGCTGCTCATCGGCGTGCTGGCCCTGGTGCTGCTGTTCAAGACGTCGAGCGCGCTCGCTTCCGCCTACGGCATCGCCGTCACCGGCACCATGGTGGTGACCACATCCATCGCCTTCGTGGTGGTGTGGAAGATGTGGCACTGGCCGCTGCCGGCGGCCCTTGCCTTCATCGCCCTGTTCCTGACGGTCGACCTCGCCTTTCTCGCCGCCAACCTCGTCAAGGTGGTGGAGGGCGGCTACGTGCCGCTGCTGATCGCCGCCTGTTCCATCGCGGTGATGTGGACCTGGGTGCGCGGCAACGCGCTGCTGGTACGAAAAACCCAGCGCGACGCCATCAAAACGGTGGACCTCATCCGCATGCTGCAGAAGTCGAAGCCGCAGCGCGTCGCCGGCACCGCCATCTTCCTCACCAACCACGCCGACACCGCGCCCTCCGCCCTCATGCACAACCTCAAGCACAACAAGGTGCTGCACGAGCGCGTGGTCATCATGACGGTGAAAACCGAGCCGATGCCGCGCGTGCGGCCAAGCCACCGCTACGAGGTCGAGAAGATTTCGGACGATTTCACCAAGGTGATCCTGCACTACGGCTACATGGAAAGCCCGCGCATCCCTTCCGCCCTCGCCTCGCTGCGCAAGGCGGGGCTGAAGTTCGACATCATGACGACGTCGTTCTTCCTCGGGCGGCGCACCATCAAGACGTCGCCGAACTCCGGCATGCCGCTGTGGCAGGACAACCTGTTCGTGGCGCTCTCCAAGCAGGCGGCCAACGCCACCGACTTCTTCGCCATCCCGTCCGACCGGGTGGTGGAGCTCGGCGCGCAGATCACCGTCTAGGGCGGGACGTGGTTCCGGCGACGCGAGGCGGGATGGCGCCGCCGGTGCCGTTGACGGCCGCCCGCCGAGCGTCCCAATGACGCGCGATGCGTAGATCGGACCGCGAGCAGGCGGGCTTCGTCGCCGACGCGGCCGAGGCGGCGAAACCCTCGCCGATGATGGCGCAGTACCTCGCCATCAAGGCGGCGCACCCCGACGCGCTGCTGTTCTACCGCATGGGCGATTTCTACGAGCTGTTCTTCGACGACGCCGCCGTCGCCGCCACCGCGCTCGGCATCGCCCTGACGCGGCGCGGGCGCCACGACAACGCCGACATCCCGATGTGCGGCGTCCCCGTGGAGCGCCACGAGGACTACCTCCACCGCCTCATCCGCGCCGGGCACCGCGTCGCGATCTGCGAGCAGACGGAAGACCCGGCGGAAGCGAAGAAGCGCGGTGCGAAGTCGGTCGTCGCCCGCGCCGTGGTGCGCCTCGTCACGCCCGGCACGCTGACGGAAGAGCGCCTGCTCGAACCCGCCGCCGCGAACTGGCTGGTCGCGCTGGCGCGGGCGCGCGGCGCCGACGGGGCACGGCACTACGGCATCGCCGCCGTCGATATTTCCACCGGTGCCTTCGAAGTGTGCGATGCGACCGGCGCCGGCCTCGGCGGCGAGGTCGCGCGCATCGCGCCGCGCGAGGTCGTGGTGCCCGACGCCCTCGCCGACGCGCCCGAGGTCGCCCGGATGCTCGACGAGCTGCGCGCGCCGGTGACGCGGATCGGCCGCGAGCCGGGCTCGGCCGAGCAGCGCCTGCTCGACTGGTTCGGTCTCGCCACGCTCGACGGGCTCGGCTCGTTCTCCGCCGCAGAGGTCGCCGCCGCCGCCACCGCCGTGTTCTACCTCGACCGCACGCAGTGCGGTGCCCGTCCGCGGCTCCATCCGCCGACCTCCATGCGCTGCGCCCGCACCATGGAGATCGACGCCGCGACCCGCGCCAACCTCGAGCTGACGCAAACGCTGGGCGGTGCGCGCGAAGGCTCGCTGCTGGCGAGCGTCGACCGCTGCGCGACGCCGGCCGGCAGCCGGCTCCTCGCCGCGCGGCTGGCGAGCCCGCTGACCGACCGCGACGCGGTCGAGGCGCGCCTCGCCGCCGTGTCCTTCCTTGTGGACCGGCCGCAGCTGCGCGACGAGCTGCGCGCGTTGCTGAAGGGCGCGCCCGACCTGCCCCGCGCGATGGGCCGCCTCGCGCTCGACCGCGCCGGCCCGCGCGACCTCCTCGCGGTCGGCGCGGGGCTGACCAGCGCCCACGCCCTTGCCGCGCTGCTCGGCGACGACGCCTTCCCCGAGGGGCCGCTGCCGCAGCACCTCGCCGAGGCGCGCGACCGGGCCGCCCTCCCCGACCCCGCCCTGGCCGAGCGCCTGCGCGCCACCCTCGCCGACGCGCCGCCGCTCGCCCGGCGTGACGGCGGCTTCGTGCGCGCCGGCAGCGATCCCGCGCTCGACGAGATGCGCGCGCTCCGCGACGACACCCGGCAGGTCATCGCAGCCCTGCAGCAGACCTATTGCGACCTCGCCGGCACCCGGCGGCTCAGGATCCGCCACAACGCCCAGCTCGGCTACTTCGTCGAGGTGCCGCAAACGGTCGGCGAGGCCCTCGCCGCGGCCCCGCTCAACGCCACCTTCGTCCACCGCCAGACCATGGTCGACGCGATGCGGTTCTCCACCACCGTCCTCGCCGAGCTCGACGCCAAGATCGCCGCCGCCGCCGACGGCGCGCTGGCGCGCGAGAACGCCCTCTTCGACGAACTCGCGGGGCGCGTGCTCGCCGCCGCCGCGACGCTCGCCGCCGCCGCGGACGCGCTCGCCGCCATCGACGTCGCGGCCAGCCTCGCGGCGGTGGCGGCGGAGCGCGACTGGGTGCGGCCGGAGGTCGAGGAAGGCGGCGCCTTCGCGATCCAGGGCGGCCGCCACCCCGTCGTCGAACTCGCGCTGCGCGGGCAGGGCGCGCCCTTCGTCGCCAATGATTGCGACCTCAGCGCCAACCTCGCCGGCGGCACGGTGGCGGTCGTCACCGGCCCCAACATGGCGGGCAAGTCGACCTTTCTGCGCCAGAACGCGCTGATCGCCGTGCTGGCGCAGGCGGGCTCCTTCGTGCCGGCGCGGCGCGCCCGCATCGGCATCGTCGACCGGCTGTTCTCGCGTGTCGGCGCCGCCGACGATCTCGCCCGCGGGCGCTCGACCTTCATGGTCGAGATGGTGGAAACGGCGGCGATCCTCAACCGGGCGACGCCGGCCTCGCTCGTCATCCTCGACGAGATCGGGCGCGGCACGGCGACCTTTGACGGCTTGTCGATCGCCTGGGCGGTGATGGAGCACCTGCACGAGCGCAACCGCTCGCGCGCGCTCTTCGCCACGCACTTCCACGAGCTGACGCAGCTGTCGCGCCGCCTCGACCGGCTCGTCAACCTGACGACGCGGGTCGCCGACTGGCAGGGCGAGGTGGTGTTCCTCCACGAGGTGGTGCCGGGCGCGGCCGACCGCTCCTACGGCATCCAGGTCGCCAAGCTCGCCGGCCTGCCCGCCGCCGTTGTGCGCCGCGCCCGCGGCCTGCTGGCCGAGCTGGAGGCCGGCGACCGCGGCGCGGCGCGGCGCCTCGCCGACCTGCCGCTCTTCGCCGCCGCCGCCGCGCACGCCCCCGAACCGCCGGCCGCGCCCGACCCGATGCCCGGCCACGCGCTCGCCAGGGAGCTCATGGGGGCGCTCGACGCCATCAACCCCGACGCCCTGACCCCGCGCGAGGCGATGGACGCGCTGTACCGCCTCAAGGCGCTGCGCACCGCCGAAGGCTGACGCGGGCGGAACCTTCATCCACAGCTTCGACGCCGGCGTGGTGCGCCTTGGCTTGCCCGGCGGCGCGCTTGCGTTAACCTTTGCGCGCGCCGACGTCCCCGATGGGCGACGGCCGCCTCCGGCGTCGCCGGGATCGGGAGAGTGCCGTGGGACTGCTTCTTGTTATCGTGGTCATCCTGTTCCTGTTCGGCGGCGGGGGCTACTACGGCCACCGGGCCGGCTATTACGGCAACAACGGCATCGGGATCATCGGGATCATCGTCATCGTCCTGATCGTGCTCGCGCTGTTCCGCCGGTCCAGCCTGGGTATCTGACCGCGCGCAGGCGGGAATGTTCGCCATCGCGCGTCGCGGGAGAACGTCGGCGCTTCCGGCATGCGCCGGCGGGGACTGTCCCTCCGAACTATCGGCCCGGCGTCGCGCCCCGGTTGCGCGTGGCCCCAAACCGACCTAGCTAGGATAAGGGCCTGTCCTCCGCCGAAAGACCGATGAGCAAGTTTCTGGAAGAGCGCGTTCTTTCCGTCCACCACTGGACGGAAAGCCTGTTCAGCTTCAAGACGACCCGCAACCCGGCCTTCCGGTTCCGCAGCGGCGAGTTCACGATGATCGGCATCCCGGTCAACGGCAAGCCGCTGCTGCGTGCCTACAGCGTCGCCAGCGCGCATTATGCCGACGAGCTGGAGTTCTTCTCCATCAAGGTGCAGGACGGGCCGCTGACCTCGCGCCTCCAGCACTTGAAGGAGGGCGACCCCGTTCTCGTCAGCGTCAAGCCGACCGGCACGCTCGTCCTCGACAATCTCGCGCCCGGCAAAAACCTTTTCCTGCTCGGCACCGGGACGGGGCTCGCCCCTTTCCTGTCCCTCATCAAGGACCCCGAAACCTTTGAGCGTTTCGAGAAGGTGATCGTGGTCCACGGCGTCCGCTTCACGAAGGATCTCGCCTATGGCGAGTACCTGACGGAAATCCTGCCCGAGGACGAGTTCCTCGGCGAGGTCGTCAAGGAACAGCTCGTTTATTACCCGACGGTGACGCGCGAAGCGTACCGCAATCAGGGGCGCATCACGACCCTCATGGAGAATGGCAAGTTGTTCGCCGACATCGGCCTGCCGCCGATGAGCGTGGAGAACGACCGCTTCATGCTGTGCGGCAGCCCGCAGATGATCGCCGACGTGCGCGCCCTGCTCGACGGGCGTGGCTACACCGAGGGCAACCACGGCGAGCAGGGCCATTTCGTCATCGAGAAGGCGTTCGTCGACAAGTAGGCGGAGAACCGCCGCTCCCCTCGGGCGTTTCCACCGCCGGGAGGGTTCGACAATGCTTGAGAACGTGCCGGCCGCGATCGGCCAAGCCCTGAGTTCCATCCGTCCGGGCCTCGGCAAGCTCACCTTCGCGCGCGACGACCTCGCCGCGCCGGAAACGCTTCTCGTGTCGAGCGACGCCTTTGCCGCCGATGGCGCCATCCCCGCCCGCTTCACCGCCGATGGCGCCAGGATTTCGCCGCCGCTGCGCTTCAACAACGTCCCGGCCGGCACCCAGTCGCTGGCGCTGGTCGTCGAGGATGCCGACAGCCCGACGCCGGCTCCGCTCTGCCACGCCCTGGTATGGAACATCGAAGGGCGCAGCGGCGGCTTCCACGAAGCGGCGATCGACGGCGACGCGGAGCCGCCGGCGCGACGCGGCGCCGTGTTCGGCAGGAACTCCTTCATGAAGCTCGGCTGGCTGCCGCCGGACCCGCCGACGGGGCACGGCGCGCACCGCTACTGCTTCCAGCTCTTCGCGCTGGGCAGCGCGCCCGAGCTGGAGGAGGGCGCCGGGCGCGGCGCTCTGGTCAAGGCGCTTGCCGCCGGTCGCGTGCTGGCCAAGGGCATGCTGGTCGGCACCTACGAGCGGACGGGCTGACGCGAGCCGCCCTCGCGCCTGCCGGCTGCAGATCGTCGGGCTCAAGCCTGTTTGGCGAGGCCCACCACGTTGTGCAGGCTGCCGCCGTCGGCGGCGTCCATCAGCTTGCGGAAGCCGCGCGCCGCCTGGCGGATGCGCTGCTCGTTCTCGACGAGGGCGAGGCGCACGTAGCCCTCGCCCTGCTCGCCGAAGCCGATGCCGGGCGCCACCGCCACCTCCGCCTTCTCGATCATCAGCTTGGAGAACTCCAGGCTGCCGAGGTGGGCGAAGCGCTCTGGCACCCGTGCCCAGGCGAACATCGACGCGCGCGGCGCCGGGATCGGCCAGCCGGCCTTGCCGAAGCTTTCCACCATCGCGTCGCGGCGGCGCTTGTAGATGCCGCGCATCTCGTGGATGCAGTCGTCCGGGCCGTTCAGCGCCGCCGAGGCCGCCACCTGCACCGGCGTGTAGGCGCCGTAGTCGAGGTAGGACTTCACCCGCGTCAGCGCCGACACCAGCCGCTCGTTGCCGACCGCGAAGCCGATGCGCCACCCCGCCATCGAGTAGGTCTTCGACATGGAGGTGAACTCGATGGTGCAGTCCATCGCGCCGTTGACCTGGAGCACGGAGGGCGGCGGGTCGTCGTCGAAGTAGAGTTCGGCGTAGGCGAGGTCGGACAGGATGAAGATGTCGTGGCGCTTCGCGAAGCGCACGAGGTCCTTGTAGAAGTCGAGCGAGGCGACGTGCGCCGTCGGGTTCGACGGGTAGCACACCACCACGGCGAGCGGCTTGGGGATGGAATGGAGCATCGCCCGCTCCAACGCCGCGAAGAAGGAGGGCGACGGGTCGGCGGGGATGCTCCGCACCACGCCGCCGGCCATCAGGAAGCCGAAAGCGTGGATGGGGTAGGAGGGGTCGGGCACGATGATGACGTCGCCCGGCCCGGTGATCGCCTGGGCGACGTTGGCGAAGCCCTCCTTGGAGCCGAGCGTCGCCACCACCTGCGTCTCGGGGTTGAGCGCGACGCCGAAGCGCCGGGCGTAGTACGCCGCCTGCGCCTTGCGCAGCCCGGGGATGCCCTTCGACGCGGAATAGCGGTCGATGCGCGCCTTGGTGATGGTCTCGACGAGCTTGTCCTTGACGTGCTTGGGCGCGTCGAGGTCCGGGTTGCCCATGCCGAGGTCGATGATGTCGGCGCCGTTGCGCCGGGCGCTCGCCTTCAGCCGGTTCACCTCCTCGAAGACGTAGGGGGGCAGGCGCTGGATGCGGTAGAAGTTCGGGGTCGACGTGAGCGGGTTCATGGCGGGCGGCTTCGGCGATTCGCGGGCGGGAAGACGGCAAGCGACGTGTTAACGCAAGCCGTGCCGGGGGGGAACCATGCGCGGCGCTGCGCGGCGGATTGAGGGCGGATGGCGCTGAACCTCGTCGGTTTCGACTCCGCCTGGGGCGACCGCACGCCCGGCGCGATCTGCGCCGCGCGGGTCGGGGATGGGCAGCCCCGCTTCGACGCGCCGCGCCCGGTCCGCTTCGCCGAGGCGGAGGCGTTCATCCGCGACCTCCACCGCGATGGCGACCTGACGCTGGTCGCGATCGATCAACCGACGATCGTGCCGAACGAGAACGGGGCGCGCCCGGCCGAGCGGGCGGTGGCCTCGCTGATGAGCTTCGCCGGCGGCGCCATCCAGCCGGCGTTCCGTGGCGGCAGCCGGGCGGCGGTGTTCGGCGACGGGGCGCCGATCTGGCGTTTCCTCGACGCGCTCGGCGCCACGGACGACCCCGAGGCGGCAGCCCTGGCGGAGGCCGGCCTTTTCGCGATGGAGGTGTTTCCCGCCCTCGCCGTGCTCGCCTTCGATCCCGCCTTCACCGCCGCGCCGCGTCGCGGGCCGCGCTACAATCCGAGCCGCCCGACCTTCTCGCTCGCCGCCTGGGAGGCGGTGTGCAGCGCGGTGGGACGCGAAGCGCGCCGGCACGGCCTCGACGCGGCGGCGGACTGGTGCGACGCCCGCGAGCGCGGCGCCAAGCCGCGCAAGACGACGCAGGACGGCCTCGACGCGGTGATCTGCCTGCTCGTCGCCGCGCGCTGGCGATACGGGCGCGACAGCTGCGTGATGCTCGGCGACCTCCGCCGCGGCTACATCGCCGCCCCGGCGTCGCCCGTCACGCGGGCGCATCTCGGTCGCGCCGCCGCCGCCGCCGGCGTACCGATCGCCTGAGGCGACCCGCGCTTTTTCGCCTTTCGCGGACGCGGTGGCGCTTTTTACCTTGCCGCGCCCGCATCCGCCGTTCCATGACAGGGGCAGGACACGGCTGCGCCCGACCTCGTTCGGCGGATGCGCCGCCGCAGGGTCGAAAAGGGATGGCTGCCGATGGCGTGGCCTTGGCCGATCACCGGTGTGAGCCTCGTCAACGCGTTCGCGGTCGGCCGCAACGTCGAGATCACCAACAACAACCGCTTCGCCGACGGCCGCCGCGGCCTCCTCGACGTGTACATGCCCAAGGGCGCCCACGAGGCGCCGCTCGCCGTGTTCTTCTACGGCGGCGGCTGGGAGGACGGCAGCAAGGAGAACTACCGCTTCGTGGCGATGGCGCTGGCGCAGCGCGGGATCGTCACGGTGGTGCCGGACTACCGGCTTTACCCCGACGTGCGCTTCCCCGACTTCATCGACGACGGGGCGCGGGCGGTGCGCTGGGCGCGGCGCAACGCCCCCGAGTTCGGCGCCGACCCCGGGCTGATCTTCCTGATCGGGCACTCCGCCGGCGCCTACATCGCCGCCATGCTGACGCTCGACCGGACGCGCCTCGACGCGCAAAGCCAGGCCGCGCTCGCCGGCACGGTCGGCCTCGCCGGTCCCTACGACTTCCTGCCGATCGAGGGGCCGTCGCTGAAGCGCATCTTCGCGCCCGCCGGGGGCGACCTGTCGGCCAGCCAGCCGATCAGCTACGCGCGGGGCGACGCCGCCCCGCTGCTGCTGATCTCGGGCCTCGCCGACAAGACCGTGCGGGCGGAAAACTCGCGGCGCCTGGCGGCGCGGGTGCGCGCGCTCGGCGGCAAGGCCGAGACCCGCTTCTACAAGCGCGTCGGGCACACCGCGGTGATGGGCGCCTATTCGCCGCTGCTGCGCCCGCTTGCGCCGAGCTTCGCCGACACCCTCGCCTTCGTCCGCGCCCGCGCCAGGGTGCTGCGCCCGAAGTCGGGCTCGTCGCAGTTCTTCAAGTCGAGCCGCTTCGTTTGACGCGCCGGATGCCCGCCGAGATGGAGGCCGCTGCCGCGACGGGGGAGCGCGGCGGCGCGGGACGCTAAAGGTAGGGCATCATCAGGCGCACCGCCGCGTCGCGCAGGCGCACGGGGAGCGGGCGCGCGGTCAGCTCGCGGTTGGTCAGCGGCGCGCCGCGATGGCTGGTGACGAAGTGCTGGAGGCGCTGCGCGATCGATTGGTCGTACACCTCCATGCACAGCTCGAAATTGAGGCGGAACGAGCGGATGTCCCAGTTCGAGCTGCCGATCAGCGCCCATTCGCCGTCGACCACCATGATCTTGGTGTGCCGGAACGGCGGCGGCCCCAGCCACACGTTGACGCCGTCCTTCAGCATGGAGCCGATGTTCTGGCGCGCCGCCCAGTCGACGAAGGCGTGGTTGCTCGCCTGCGGCATCACGACGTGGACCGCCACCCCGCGCATCGCCGCGAGCGAAAGGGCCGTGTTGAGGCGCTCGTCCGGGAGGAAGTACGGCGTCATCACGTAGATGCTGGCACGCGCGCAGGCCACCGCCTGGAGCACGGCGAACTCGATCTTCTCGACATCCTGGTCGGGTCCCGACGTCACCACCCGCGCCTTGGCGTGGCCGCTTTCCTCCAGCGGTGGGAACCAGTCCGGCCCGTCGAGCTCCTCGCGCGCCACGAAGGCCCAGTCGTCGGCGAAGGCGTCGACGAGCTGCGCCACTACCGGCCCGGTGATCCTGAAATGGGTGTCCTGCACCGGCCGACGCGGGCGTGCGGCCATCACGTTCTCGTCGGCGATGTTCATGCCGCCGGTGAAGCCGACCGCGCCGTCGATCACCAAGATCTTCTTGTGCGAGCGCAGGTTCACGAGCGGCATGCGCCAGGGCAGCGGCGAATGAAGGAAGCGCCCGACCGGGATGCCGGCCCGGCGCAGGGCGTGGAAAGCGGCGGACAGCAGCCAGCCGCCGCCGATCCCGTCCACGATGATGCGCACGGCGACGCCCCGCGCCCGCGCCGCCGTCAGCGCGGCGATGAAGCGCGTGCCCGCCCCGTCCGTGCGCATGATGTAGCTCGACAGGCCGATGCTGCGCCGCGCCCCGGCGATGGCGGCGAGCATGGCCGGATAGGCCTCGTCGCCGTTCTGGTAGATCGCAAGCTCGTTGCCGACCGTGAGGGTGCGCCGCGACACCCGGCCGACGCCGCGCTGCAGCGGCTCGAACGCGTCGCGCTTGTCGGTGTCGTGGTGGGCGTCGCGGCGCTCGCGGGTGCGCTGGGCCCCGTGCCGGTCCCTGTGCAGCTGCTGCGCGCGGCGGCGCACGCGGTTGATGCCGAGCACGACGTAAAGCAGGCCGCCGGTGAAGGGGGCGAGCCAGACCAGCCCGATCCAGCCGAGTGCCGCCCCGACGTCGCGCTTGTGAAGGAGGAGGTGGATCGTCGCCCAGATCGCGACGACGACGTGCAGGGGCAAAAGAATGAGGCGGAAATGACCTTCGAGCAGGTAAAGTGTCGACAACCAAACGGCTCCAACCGGTCGCCGCTTCGGCGCCGCCCGTTACATCGCGGAAATCGCCGGGCGACGCCAGTGCGCGGGTGACGGCGCAGGCCGGGCGGCGTTCGGAGCTTGGAGCAAGGCGAGGCATGCACCTGTTCGACCCGGCAACCGTGACGCAGATCATCGCCGGCTACGGCGTTTACGCGGTGTTCCTCGTCGTGATGCTTGAAAGCGCCGGCGTGCCCATGCCGGGCGAAACCGTGCTGGTGAGCGCGGCGGTCTACGCCAGCACGCGGCGCGGGCTCGACATCCGGCTGGTGATCGCCGCCGCCGCCGCCGCCGCCGTCATCGGCGACAATATCGGGTTCTGGATCGGCCGGAAGTTCGGGCTGCGCGTCATCGCGCGGATCGGGCCGCATATCGGCCTCGACGCGCGCAAGCAGAAGCTCGGGCAGTACCTGTTCAAGCGCTACGGCGCGGCAATCGTGTTCTTCGGGCGCTTCGTCGCCCTGCTGCGCACCTATGCGGCGCTGCTCGCCGGCATCAACCGGCTGCCGCCCATGACCTTCTTCATCTGGAACGCCGCCGGCGGCGTGGTGTGGGCGGTGCTGTTCGGCGTCGGCGGCTACCTGCTCGGTCAAGGCATCGAGCGCGTCGCCGGACCTGCCGGCTACGTCGCGCTCGCGCTGGGGATCGTCGGCGGCCTGGTCGCGTGGCGCTTCTACAAGCATCACGAGGAACGTCTCCTCGCCCATGCCGAGCGCGCGATGGACGGCGACGGCGTGCCCGGTCCGGCTCAACTGTAGCGGAACGGCACCACGTCGCGGCGGTCGGGGTCGACGGTCAGCGCCCGGTCGATCGGCGGCACGGCGCGCGCCGGGCACTCGTGGCGCTCGCAGATGCGGCAGCTCACCCCGATGGGCGTCACCGGGGTCGAGCGCAGGTCGAGCATGTCGGCGTACACCACCTCGCTGGCGTGGCTGAGTTCGCAGCCGATGCCGAGCGCGTAGTGCCGCGAGGGCGCGAGATGGCTGCCGCCCGACTTGGTGACCGCCCGCGCCACGCAGATGTAGCGCACGCCGTCCGGCATTTCCGCGATCTGCACCAGCGTGCGGCCGGCGACCTCGAAGGCCTCGTGGACGTTCCACAGCGGGCAGGTGCCGCCAAAGCGGGCGAAGCGGAAGCGCGTGGAGGAGTGCCGCTTGATGACGTTGCCGGCCCGGTCGAGGCGCACGAAGTAGAAGGGCACGCCCTTGGCGTTGGGCCGCTGCAGCGTCGAGAAGCGGTGGCCGACCTGCTCGAAGCTGGTGCCGAAGGCGAAGCACAGCCGCTCCGCGTCGTAGCGCGTGCGCCGCGCCGCCTCCAGGAAGCGCTCGTAGGGCATCAGCACGGCGCCGGCGTAGTAGTTGGCGAGCGCGAGGCGGGTGATCGCGGCGGCGTCGTCGGTGTGGAAGTTGCCGGACGCGACGATGGCCTCGATGAGGTCGGCGCGTTCCAGTATGCCGATCTGCTGCGCCATCAGAAAGGTCGCCGACGAGGGGTCGATGCCTTCGCGCAGCCACAGCACCTTGTTCTTGCGGTCGAGCTGCCGCATGAAGCGCGCCTGCGGCTCCACGCTCCTGAACTCGATGCGGATGGCGTGCTTGCCGAACAGGTAGGCGGCCAGCGCGTCGGGGCGCGCGGCGACGGTGCCGAAAGTGTCGTCGGCCAACTCTTCCGCCGCCACGTCGAGGCTCGGGAAGTAGTTCGAGCGATAGTGCAGGAAATCGCGCACCTCCTCGTAGGGCATGAACACGCCCGGCGCGTCGCTTCCGCTGCCGGCGTAATGCTCGTCGAGGTCGTGCAGCCGCTCGCCCGTGCGCCGGAAGGCGAGGTGGAGGCCGAGGAAGGCGTGGGCGAACCACGGCACGCTGGACACGATGGTCTTGAGTTCCTGCCCGTTGGGGACGAGCCCGCCGAAGACCGGATCGGCGAGGGCTTCGCGCAGGTCGCTGACCAGCCGCTCGGTGTCCTCGTGGGCGAAGGTGCCGACATCGACGGAGAAGCTTTGCGCCAACGCCACCATGACCTGCGCGGTCAGCGGGCGCTGGTTGTTCTCGATCTGGTTGAGGTAGCTCGCGGAAATGCCAAGGCGTTCGGCCAACGCCCCCTGGTTCAGGCCATGGGTGTCCCGCAAGCCGCGTATCTTTGATCCCGCGAAAACCTTCCGCCTCATTCGATGTTCGTAACATTGCAAACTGCATTTGCAAAGAGTTCGCAAACGCACGTCTTTGACGCTTCACGCTCCGGCGTTTGTCGTTACCTAACCAAAGACAGATCAGGAGGAATAACCGATGCCGTTCAAGGGCTTTGAAAACGCCAACATCGAGATTGGCGGCACTGCCTCTTCGTTGTTCGTCATCCATACGACACCCCTCATGCGTGCCGGCATCACCGGGGCGCTGCGCGGCCATGCGGAGCTGCACGGCGCCACGATCGTCCAGGGTGGCAAGATCGCCGATCTCGCCGCCGTCCTGGCGCAGGCGCGCCGGGGCGACATCATCGTCTGCGACGTGGCATGCTGGTCGGCGCTGGAAAAGGACGCGACGGGCCTCGGCGAGCGCGTGCGCGGCGAGCGCGTGGCCCTTTGCCTCGTCGCCTGCACGGACGACAGCGCCCACCGCCTCCTGCAGTTGCGCGGCGTGTCGGGCGTGGTGTCGTCCGAGTGCGACCCCAACGAACTGGAACTCGCCATCAGCGAGATCGGCGAAGGCCGCACCTACTTCAAATCGGAGAACCGGCTGGCCTCTCCGACCGGTATGTCCAAGCTGTCGAGCCGACAGGTCGAGATCCTGGAACTGATGACGCGCGGGCTGCTCAACAAGCAGATCGCCTGGGAACTCGGCGTCACGGAGGGCACGGTGAAGAGCCACGTGTCCGCCATCCTGGAGAAGCTCGGCTGCGACCGTCGTACCCAAGCCATCGCCGCCTTCCTGCAAAGCCTCGGCGTCGGCGGCTCCGCCCAGCAGCGGGCGCTGCACTCCTAAGGGCGATGCCTTGAAGAACCCCGCCGCAGTTGCGGCGGGGTTCTTCGCGCGCCGGGCCGACCTCGCGGCGCGCC
>CAXTFM010000020.1:0-6527 GCA_964243435.1 uncultured Beijerinckiaceae bacterium | reverse complement strand
CCAAGCTGGCCCGCGCGTCAGCGCGGCGTGCTGACGAAGGGAATGTAGCGGTAGGTCCAGGTTTCGGTGAGCGGCCGGCCGTTGAGGCGGAGGAAGCAGCGCATCTCGACCGGGTCGCCGCCCTGGGGATCGAGGTCGAACTGCGTGCGCCACAGGTCGCGCGTGCCGTCGGGCGAGACTTCGGTCCAGAAGCTCGACAGGGTCCCGCGCGAGACCGTGACCACCGGCTCCGGCCTGTCGCCCTCGTCGAGCGTCGCGAGGATCGGCCCCTGGAACTCGATCAGGAACTTGCGCAGCACCTTTGACCGGATCGCGCCGCCGACCGCGCCCATGCCGAGGCGCGTGGCGACGCAGCGCGCGAGGTCGCCGGGGAACGGGTCGAGGTCGCGCCAATACAGCCTGTAGTCGTAGGCCAGTTGCTGGCCCGCCCGGGTCGGCTCGGCCGGGACCCACATGGCGGCGATGTTGTCGTAAATCTCGTTGTCGGTCGGGATTTCGACGAGCTGCACCGAGCCCCTGCCCCAGTCGCCGCGCGGCTCGACCCAGGCGCAGGGGCGCTTCTCGTAGAAGACGGCGTCGATGTAGTGCTCGTAGGTCTTGTCGCGCTGCATCAGGCCGAAGCCCTTCGGGCCCCCGTCCTCGAAGGACGAGATCTGCAGCGTCGGCGGGTTGAGGAGGGGGCGCCACAGGTGCTCGCCCTTGCCGTTCCAGATGGCAAGGCCGTCGGAATCGTGGATCTCCGGCCGCCAGTCGGCGGCGGTGGGCTTCACGGTTTCCGAATACCAGTACATGGAGGTGAGGGGCGCGATGCCGAGCCGCTCGATGGGCGTGCGCAGGGTGAGCTCGCAGGAGATGTCCATGGTGCTCGCGCGGCCGCGATGGCAAATGAAGCGGTAGGCGCCGGACAGGCTCGGCCCGTCGAGCAGCGCGTACACCTCGACCGGGTCGGTGTTCTGCTTGCCTTCGGCGATCCAGAAATGCGTGAAGTCGGGGAACTCCTCGGGGTTGGCGAGGCCGGTGTTCTGCGCCACGCCGCGCGCCGACAGGCCGAACTGGTTGGCCTCGCCGACGGCGCGGAAGTACGAGGCCCCGATGAAGCGGGTCCAGCCCTCGTGCTCGCGCAGGTCGAGCTTGTCGTCGGCCTGGCGGACCTCGAAGCCGGCGAAGGGCGACGGCTCGCTCCGCAGCCGCTCCATCGGGCTGCCCTTGGGGAAGTAGTAGTAGTCCGGGCTGTAGATGATCTCGCGGGCGACGCCGTCGCGCAACGCATGCATGCGCACCGACTTCGGGAACAGCTGGCCGACGGGCAGGAAGATGACGGGATAGGCGCCCTCGCCGTCGGCGTAGAGCGCGCGGTCGAGGTCAAACTCCGTTTCATGGGCGGCGTCGTAATCCATTCCCTTGACCAGTTCGGGGTCGGGCGTGGGCGGCGCCACGTAGGGCTTGGCGGCCAGCGCCCTGGCGCGCGCCTTGAGCAGGTCGAAGTCGAAGGCCTCGCCGGGGCCGAAGGTCAGGCCCTCCGTCTTCGGCTTGGCGTCGGCCGCCGCGCCCGTGAGCGGCAGGAGCTGCAAGGCGGCGGCGAGCTTCAGGAGGTGGCGGCGTGAGAAGTTCGACTGCGGCACGTCCACCCCTGTTTCCCCGGCACGCTCGCTGGCTTGACGACGGCGCGCGCCACGACCGTTCCGCTCCGACCTTGAGCGGCACCGTTCCTCTTAGGCACCAATGGATGAACCGTGAATGAGCCTGAACCAACGGGGGATGAGCGTCCTGGTCATCGGCGGCGCGCGGTCCGGCAAGAGCCGCTACGCGCAGGGGCTGGCGGAGGAAAGCGGGCACGCGCCGGTGTTCGTCGCCACGGCGGAAGCGTGGGACGCGGAGATGGCGACGCGCATCCGCCGCCACGTCGAGGCCCGCGACGCGCGCTGGCGCACGGTGGACGCGCCCTACGCGCTCGTCCCGGCGCTGGCCGGGGCGGCAGGGCCGGGGCGCATCGTGCTCGTCGACTGCCTGACGTTGTGGCTGAGCAACCTGATGCTGCGCGGCGACGACGCGGAGGCGGCGGGGCGCGAACTCGCCGCGCTGCTGCCGCGGCTCGCCGGGCCGGTGATCTTCGTGTCCAACGAGGTCGGCGCCGGCGTGGTGCCGGACACGCCGCTCGGCCGGCGCTTCCGCGACGCCCAGGGCCGGCTCAACCAGGAGATGGCGGCGGCGTGCCGCGCGGTGGTGCTCGTCGTGGCCGGCCTGCCGCTGCAGCTCAAGCCGCGCCCGGCGCCGGTGCTCGGCGGCTGACGCCTCGGACGGCGTCCGCGGTCCCGGTTCGACGCCTCACACCACCCGCAGACGGCGATGCGGCAGGGGTGGCAGCTCGACCGCGACGGCGTCGCCGGGGCGCACCGTGCCGCCGGCGCGCACCACGCCCATGATGCCGGCCTTGCGAACCACCGCGCCGTCCGGCCCGCGTCCGGTCAGCCGCTTCGTCAGGCCCTTGCCGACCGCTTCGATCTTCCGGCACGGGTCGCGGATGCCGGACACTTCCACCACCGCGTCGGCGATGCGCAACAGCGTGCCGGGCGGCAGGGCGAGGAGGTCGAGCCCGCGGGTGAGGACGTTCTCGCCGAGCACGCCCGGCGACAGCGGGTAGCCGTCCAGCTCGTCGAACAGCTCGGCGTGGAGGAAATGCACCTGCGCGAGGTTGGGCGCGCGCGGGTCGCGTTTCATCCGGTACAGGTGCTGCACGGTGGTCCCGGCATGGGCGTCGCCCTCGACGCCGAGGCCGGCGAGCAGGGTGATGTCGTTTCGCGGCGCCTTGGAGAAGCCGTGCCCGGGGCTGCGGCTGACCGCGACGACGAGGCCCAACCTACTCGGCCGCGAGGCGCCGCGGCACGGCGGCCGCCAGCGCCTGGCGGAGGTCGTCGAGGAGGTCGTCGACGTCTTCCAGCCCGACCGACAGGCGCAGCGTGCCATCCGTGATGCCCGCCGCCGCCCGTGCTTCAAGGCTGAGGCGCTGGTGCGTGGTCGTCGCGGGGTGGGTGATGATGCTCTTGGCGTCGCCGAGGTTGTTGGAGATCAGCACGATGTTGAGCGCGTTGGCGAAGCGGAAGGCTTCGGCCTTGCCGCCGTGCAGCTCGAAGGTGACGAGCGTCGAGCCGCCGGTCATCTGCCGCTTGATGATGGCGGCGTTGGGATGGTCGGCGCGGCCGGGATAGATCACGCGGGCCACCGCCGGCTCGGCGGCGAGGGCGTCGGCGATGATGCCGGCGCTCTTGACCTGGGCGGCCACCCGCACGGCGAGGCTTTCCAGCGACTTCAGCATCACCCAGGCGTTGAACGGCGACATCGCCGGGCCGGTGTGGCGCAGGAAGTTGTGGAGATGCTCGTCGATGAAGGCCTTGGAGGCGAGGATCACGCCACCCAAGCAGCGGCCGTGGCCGTCGACGTGCTTGGTGGTGGAATACACGACGCAGTCGGCGCCATGCTCCAGCGGACGCTGGAGGAGCGGCGTCGAGAACACGTTGTCGACGGTGAGCTTGGCCCCGGCGGCGTGGGCGATGTCGGCGATGGCGCGGAGGTCGTAGACTTCCAGCGTCGGGTTGGTCGGCGTTTCCAGGAACAGCACCTTGGTGTTCGGCCGCACCGCCGCGCGCCACTGCGCGAGGTCGGCGCCATCGACCAGCGTGGTCTCCACCCCGAAGCGCGGCAGCACGTCCTCGATGATGTAAAGGCAGGAGCCGAACAGCGCGCGGGCGGCGACGACGTGGTCGCCGGCCCGTACCTGGCCCATCATCGCCGCCGTCACCGCCGCCATGCCGCTCGCCGTGGCGCGCGCCGCCTCCGCTCCTTCGAGCAGCGCCATGCGCTCCTCGAACATCGACACGGTGGGGTTGGAATAGCGGGCGTAGATGTGGCCGGGCTCGCGCCCGGTGAAGCGCGCCTCCGCCTGCTCCATCGAGTCGTAGGCGAACCCCTGCGTGAGGAAGAGCGCCTCCGACATCTCGTTGAACTGCGAGCGCGTGGTGGCGCCGTGGACGAGCTGGGTGGCGGGGCGCAGGCCCTTTTGGTCGATCTTGGTCATGACGCCACCCTATAGCAGAGGCCGACGCGGTTTGTCGGCCCCAAATGCTCACGCCTCGGGCGGAGGGTCGCCGGGGTACTGCCGTTTCATCCAGTCGCGGCGCCCGGCGCGCATCTGCGCCAGCGTCACCGGGGCGAAGTCCCAGGCGTCCACCCCGACATCGAACTGCCGTGCCAGCGGCTTCAGCATGTTGTGGGAATGGCCGTGGAGGTCGAGCGACCCCTTGCCGATCCGGTTCCAGGTGCGCAGCGCGTAGTGGCACAGGACGAGAAACGTCTCGTCCTCGATGATCTCGCGGTAGTCGTGGACGCTGGTCCAGGCCGGGTGGGTGCGGGTCGCGTCGTCGTCGTTGTTGCCGGTGACGAGGTGCTTGCGGCCGGGCAGGGCGTCGAGCAGGGCGCCGAGCGCGACGGCGTCGAAGCCTGGCGCGACGTCGCCGAGGTGCCACAGCTCGTCCTCCGCCGCGACGGTGGCCTGCCAGCGTGCGACGATGTGGCGGTCGTGCGCGTCGATGGTCGTGAACGGCCGTTTGGCGCTGCGCAGGATGCGGGTGTCGCCGAAATGGGTGTCGGAGGTGAAGAAGCGCGCCATGACGCCTCCTTACACGATGCAGGGCGTCACACGATGAGGCCGACCACCGCGCCGCTCATCAGGGTCGCCAGCGTGCCGGTGACGAGCGAGCGCCAGCCGAGTTCGGCGATCTCGGGGCGGCGCTCCGGCAGCAGCGTGCCGAGGCCGCCGAGCAGGATGCCGAGCGAGCCGAAGTTGGCGAAGCCGCAGAGGGCGTAGACCATGATGCGGCTGCTGTGCGGGTCGAGCGTGCCCGGCGGCAGGTGCGCGAGGTCGAGATAGGCGACGAACTCGTTGAGCACGGTCTTCGTCCCCATCAGCGTCGCCGCCGCGGCGGACTGGTCCCACGGCACGCCGATGAGCCAGACCAGCGGGCGGAAGCCGACGGCGAAGACGCGCTGGAGGCTGAGCGGCGCGCCGCCGAGGGGCACGAGGCCGATCGCCATGTTGACCAGCGTGGCGAGGGTGACGAGCACGATCAGCGTGGCGACGATGCCGGCGAAGAGCGAGATGCCGTCCAGCGTGCCGCGCATCACCGCCTCCAGCGCGCCCGAGGCGCGGTCCGGCACGTCGAGGGCGGCCTCGGCCCGGCCGTCGACGGCGAAGGGCACCACGATCGACGCCAGCGCCAGCGCCGCCGGCGTCGACAGCACGGCGGCGACGAGGATCTGCCCGAACGCGTCGGGGAGGACGGGTCCGAGGATGGCGCCGTAGATCACCATCACCGTGCCGGCGATGCCGGCGAGGCCGCAGCTCATCAGCGCGTGCAGTTCGCCCCGGCTCATCGCGGAAAGGTAGGGGCGCACCAGGAGCGGCGCCTCGATCATGCCGACGAAGACGTGGACCGCCGCGCCGAAGCCGAGCGCGCCGCCGACGCCGAGCGTGCGCGCGAACACCCACGCCAGCGCCCCGACGATCCGTTGGAGCAGGCCCCAGTGCAGCAGCAGCGCCGACAGCGCGCTGACGACGAGCACCAGGGGGAAGGCGCGGAAGGCCAGGATGAAGCTGCCGCCCGGCTGCGTCTCGGCATAGGGCAGGGGCGCGCCGCCGAGGAAGCCGAAAACCAGCGACGTGCCGGCGTCGGTGGCGTGTTGCAGCGCGCCCACCGCACCATCGAGCACCCGCAGCAGCGCGGTCGCCGGCGGCAGCTCCAGGAACACCAGCGCCAGCGCGACCTGGAGGAGGAGCCCGCCGACGACCACGCGCCAGGGGATGCGCCGGCGCGCCTCGCTCAGCGCCAGGGCGACGAGCAGCAGCGCCGCCATCCCCGCGAGACCCCGCATGAACCCCTCCCGTCCGGCGCCGCTCGGCGCCCCCGGCGCGTCCGGCGGCGGTCTGCACGCAGCGTGCCGCGCCCGCGCCCGCTGGTCATCGGCGGCGCCGGCCATTAGATCGGCTCCATGGCGGCTCCCCCTCTCCTCACCCTTCAGAACATCCACCTCACGCTCGGCGGCGGCGGCACCCCGCTGCTCGCCGGCGCCGACCTCACGGTGGCGGCCGGCGAGCGGCTCTGCCTCGTCGGGCGCAACGGGTCCGGCAAGTCGACGCTGCTCAAGATCGCCGCGGGCCAGCTGGAGTCGGACAGCGGCACGCGTTTCTTCCAGCCCGGCACGGCGGTGCGCTACCTGCCGCAGGAGCCGGACCTCGCCGGGTTTTCGACCACGCTCGCCTATGTCGAGGCCGGCCTCGGCCCGCTCGACAACCCGTACCGGGCGGTGAGCCTGCTCAACGAACTCGGGATGACCGGCGAGGAGGACCCCGCGACCCTGTCGGGCGGCGAAGCGCGGCGCGCGGCGCTCGCCCGCGTGCTGGCGCCCGAGCCCGACATCCTGCTCCTCGACGAGCCGACCAACCACCTCGACCTGCCGGCGATCGAATGGCTCGA
>CAXTFM010000019.1:13255-35832 GCA_964243435.1 uncultured Beijerinckiaceae bacterium | reverse complement strand
AGGAACGAAGTGCCCGTCGACGAGGCGCTTGCGGACGAGGTGCTTGCGGACGAGGTGCGCGCGGACGAGGAACTGGCGGGCGGAAATTTTTCCACGCCCAGGCTCGACCGAGCCGATCCCTCCTGGATTGACCGTGCGGATGGGGTGTCGGCGCGACCCGCGGCGACCGTCGACGGCGCGACGCTCACTGCCCTGCGCGACGCGCTCGCCGCCGTGGACGAATGCGAGCGCATCCTTGCCGCCCTGCGCCATCCGCCCGCCTGAGCGATGCGGCTTGCGGCGCCCGCGCACCGAAAGCGGTTGCGGGGCAACGCCCGTCCTTTATAAGGACGATCAGTCGGAGTGTAGCGCAGCCCGGTTAGCGCACTAGTCTGGGGGACTAGGGGTCGTGGGTTCGAATCCCGCCACTCCGACCACCGTCCCACATGCCAGTCCATACCACTGTGGTGCCGGCCACCTCCGCCCGCTGTCGGACGCGCATGCCGCCGCCTGATCGTGCGCGAGAGTCGCGCATCGCTCGTCTTGGCGCGCAAGCTGTTGATCCCTGGGCAGGGACGCGCATCCTCAATGGACTCGTCGGTGGAATTGCATTATCCGCACGGACCATGGCGCCGCTCCTTTCGCGGCGCTCATTCCGGTCAGTGAGCGTCCGACAAGGCGGCGGCGCTCCCGAGCGCGTCGAGGGGAACGTCATGGTGAAATCTCGCAGCTTTGTTCTTGGGTTGGCTGCGGCGAGCCTGCTCGCGGTATCCGTTGCGCCCGCGGCGGCGCAGGTCGGGGACTTCTTCTGCTCGACCTTCTCGATCGCCTGCGACCCGCCGCCGCCCCCGCCGCCCGCACCCGCGCCCCTCGCCGAGGAGGCGCCCGCGCCGTCCAAGAAGGTCCGACACAAGGCCAAGAAGAAGGTGGCCAAGGCCAAGGCCGCTGCCGAGCCCGCGACGGCGACGCAGTAGCAAACGGGCCTGCCGCCGTTACGGCGGCGGGCCGCATCTGGAAGGCGTGCCCGATGGAACAACCGACCGCCGCGCCGCGTGTCGCCATCAGTTACTGCACGCAATGCAACTGGCTGCTGCGCTCCGCTTGGATGGCGCAGGAGCTGTTGTCGACCTTCGGCACCGGCCTCGGCGAGGTCGCTCTGCTGCCCGGCACGGGCGGCATATTCCGCATCACCGTCGACGGCACGCCGGTGTGGGACCGCGCGGTCGACGGCGGCTTCCCCGACGTCAAGGCGCTGAAGCAGCGCGTGCGCGATCGCTTCGACCCCGCGCGCGACCTCGGACACCTCGACAGATCGACCGCCCGCGCACCGCAAGGCAGCTGACGCTGACGCCTATTGCGATGCGGCGGGTACGCCCGCGAGGAAGCGCGCCAGCACCGGGCCCCAGATCTCAGGGTGCGTCAACGTCTGGTGCCCGTAGCTCGCCGAACCCGCCGCAAGCATGACCTTGGTGAAGTTCGGCGCGTCGGGCAGGCCGAGGAACTCCGGCGGGTTCAGCAGGTCATCGGCGAAGTTGATCGTCAGCATCGGCCGGATGATGGCGCCGAGTCGGGGCGCCGGGTCGTAGTCCGCCGAACTCTCGAACGAGCGGAGGAAGTCGGTGGCGTCGAGTGCCGCCGCACGCGCTTCGAGTTGATGCACCAGGGCCACCGCCTCGGTGCGGCTCGCACCCTTCTTCTGCAGCTGCGTCGCGTTCTCCGTCATCACCGCGAACAAGGGCAGTACGACGCGGCCCCAGGCGCGCGGCGGCTTATCGGGGGCATAATCGCCGTCGTGCCAGTCCGGGTCGGCACGGATGGCGTCGGAGATCATCGCGCGCCACATCATGTTGCGCCCCGTGATCGCCGCCGGCGTACTGGCGACGGCAACCAACGCATCCATGTCGGCGGGGTAGGTTTCGCCCCACAGCCAAGTCTGCATGCCGCCCATCGACGTGCCGAGCACCAGCCTGAGGTGGGTAACGCCGATCGCCGCCAACAGGTCGTGCTGTGCGCGCACCTGGTCATTGTAGCCGTAGCGCGGGAACCGGGCGCGCAGCCCGTCGGAGGGCTTCGACGAGCCGCCGGCCCCGATGCCGTCGGGGATGACGATGAAATTGCGCGTGGCGTCGAGTGGTCGTCCCGGCGCGTAGAGCGCGTCCACGAAGGCCGGCGCCAGCATGGTGTCTGCGGTGCCTGTGGTGCCGTGCAGCAGCAGCACGGCATTGGTGATGCGCCCCGCGCCGTCGCGCACGGGTGTGCCGAGGGTGCGGTAATGCAGCCGCAGCGCCGCCATGGTGTCCCCGTCGGCAAATCGGACGTCGCGCAGTTCGACGGTGCCCTCGCCAGGCGTGGGCGGCGCCGCGCGCGCGCCGGTTGCGGCAAGCAGCGCCGTTGCCAGGACGATCCGTGCCGCGATCATCATCGTTTGTCCTTCCGCGCTCGGCGTCCGTGTGCGTTCGCGGTGGTAGCAGCTTCACCGGCCCGATGCTGCGCCCACTTCCGGCCGATGCTCAGGTCCGGCCGCGGAGCGACAGGGCGATGGGCAGGGCGAGCGCGCATAGCGCCGACATGGCGAAGAAGGCGTGGGCGCCGAACGCGGCGTAGAGCGGCCCCGATGCCAGGGTGATGAAGGCCGAGGCCAGCCCCAGGCACAGCGTGCCGTACAGCGTTTGCGCCGTGGCGGACAGGCGCTCGGGCACGGTGGTGCCGATGACCTGCATGCAGGCGAGGTGGACGAGCGAGAAGGTCAAGCCGTGGAACAGTTCGGTGGCCGCGAGCGCGGCGACGCTTGTCGTCGTCGCCAGGGTCGCCCAGCGCAGCACGCCGGCCACGGCCGCGACGGCGGCGCAGCCCCCTGTCCCAAGCACCCGCAGGAGCACCGGCCCGAGCACGATGAACACCGCCGTTTCGGACAGGACGGCTTCGGCGAGCAGGGCGCCGACAGTGCCGGCGCCGATACCCGCCGCGCGCCAATGGAGGACGGCGAAGGTGTCGCTCATCGCGTGGCTGCCGATCACCAGGCCGGCGACGAGCAGCATGCGCAGGAACAGCGGTTGCTGGAGCATCGCGCGCAGCCCGCCCGCCACGCGTTCCGTGCTCGCGGAAGCGACCGGTCGCAGCCGAGGCACCGGCGGCGCGGCAAGGATGAACACGAGCGAGGACGCGGCGACAACGCTGCCGAGACCTAGGTGCGCGACGAGTTGACCGCTGAGGATCGTGCCGAGGATGAAGCTCGCCGAGCCGACCCCGCGCACCCAGCCGTAGGGATAGGCACCCTCGCGAGCGCTGGCCGCGAGCGCCAATGCATCGGCGAGCGGCGTGAGCGACGCGGTCGCGAGCGAGTGCAACATGCTGATCGCGAGCAGCGTATCGAAACGCCATGCCGCGAGATAAAGGCTGCCGATCGTTCCGGCGCCGATCGTTGCCAGCCCGAGCACCAGGCGCGTGCCGAAGCGGTCCGCCGCGAGGCCGAGCAGGGGGCCCGCCGACAGCCTGACCAGCGTGCCGGCCGACAGCGCCAGCCCGATCTCCGGCGCACTCAGGCCGCGCTCCGACAGGAAGGAGGGCAGGAACGGCGATTCGATGCCGAAGGCGCAGAACAGGGCGGCGTAAAGCAAGGCGAGGAAGGGAAACGAGCTTTGGGCGAGGACGGCGACGCGACCGGGCGCACGCCCTTCGATCGTCACGCGCGGTTATCGCCGGCGAAGGCCTCTTCGCGGCGCGGCAGCCCCGCCCGGAGGTCGAGCACCCGGGGCATCACCAGCCAAACGACGATGGTCGCCGCGGCCACCGGATCGAGCGCGTTGCAGGCGACGCCGCCGGCGATCAGTGGGCTTGGTGCGGCGTCAAGCCCGGAGGCGGTCAGCACGGTTCCGAAGCCGGCGCTGACGCGGCCGGTGCCAGCCATGGGCTGCGCAGCGAGAGCAGGGATGGCAACGCCGCTCAGCTCCGTGCAAATGCCCTCCCGCGCCTGCACCAAGAGGACCGAGAGCCGCGACACCGCATGGGTGGCGAGGCCGACATGCAGGACCATGAGGACGAGCGTGAAGGTCTCCGCCGCCTCGTGGCCGCGCCATCGTGCGAGGCGCAGGGCGGCGCCGGCCATCACCACGCGGCAACCACCGTCATCGTTCCCGTGCCGCGGCCGGGGTCGCTGCCGGCCGCGGTACGCGCCTGCGCCGGGACCGGCCGCATGGCCCCGCTCGCCGCCTGAAACGACATGACGGTGACGGCGAGCGCCAGGAGGTCGGACTCCCCGAGCAGGGCGCACCAGGTCGAGCGGTCGTCCGTTGCGCCGCCGCGCGCCTTCACGTGGTCGATGCTGCCAGAGCGCGAACCGGCAAGCGTCGCGGACGAGGCGGGCGCCTTGACCAAGATGGCCGGCGCGACAAAGCCGAGGCCGGAACAAGCACCGAGCGTGGCGTTGGATGTATCGTCGGCGTGGTTCCGCGCTACGGCGAGCGCCATGCGCTCGGCGAAGGCCTTCTGCCCGAGAATGCCTGGGGACAGGTCGACCTCCGTAGCCCTCGGAACGAAGCTGCGCACAGAAAGAAAAATGTCGAGAAACGGACCGAACCCTTCGCGCGCGCCGGCAGGGGCGAGGTCCGGGGAGTCGAGTGCGACGTTGACTCGCACGGCGTTCACCTTCCACGCGGCATTTGTGACTGGAACCCAGCCTGTTGAAACCGCTTAGGTCAAGCATTAGCTGCAACGGGAGTTCATGTTGAACGAGCGGGTCATTTCGCCGCCAAAGGTCGACAGCATGTGTTGCGCTGTTGACGGGCTGGATGCCGTCGTGGCGATACCGGTGTGCAACGAGAGGCAGCGCATCGCGACATGCCTCGATGCTTTGGCGGCACAGACCGGACTCAAGCCTTACTGCTTTGGCATCCTACTTTTCCTTAACAATTGCGTCGATGGCACGGCCGAAATCGTTTCCGCCATGATCCCCGACATGCCGTGGCCGGTTCGCGTCATCGACGTCGCCACGACGCATGCGACCGCCGGGTGGGCGCGGCGCAGCGCGATGGACGCAGCCGCGGAGTGGCTGAGGGACAGCGGTGCGCAAGACGGCGTGCTGCTCACCACGGATGCGGACAGTCGCGTCGGTTCCGACTGGGTGCGGCGCAACCTCGACCACATCGCGGCCGGTGCGGACGGCGTCGCCGGACGCATCACCCTGGATGCCGACGATGCCGCGCTGCTGCCGGCGCGCCTTCACGCGCGCGGCGCGCTTGAGGGCGCCTACGAGGCGCTGCTGACCGAGATCGGCGCCCGCCTCGATCCGGAACCGGCCAACCCGTGGCCGTGCCATTGGACGAAATCCGGGGCCACACTCGCCGCGCGCCGCCTCGCCTACGAGGCGATCGACGGCATGCCGGCCTTACCACACGGCGAGGACCGCGCCTTCGTGGATACGTTGCGTGCGGGCGGCTTCGCCGTGCGTCATGCCGTCGACATCGCCGTGGTCACCTCGGGCCGGTTGGAAGGCCGCGCGGCGGGTGGCGCGGCCGATACCATGCGGCTGCGCTGCGAGGTGCCGGACAGCCTGTGCGACGATCGGCTGGAGCCGGCCGCGCGATCGATCGCGCGCATTCTGCTGCGGCGCTACCTCCGCGTCCTCCACGGCCGGGATTGGCTCGCCCACACGACGTTGTGGGCGCCGCTTCTCGGCCTCGGGCGCGTCGAGGCCGCCCGGCTCGCGGCAACTGCCGGTTTCATCAGGGCGCATGCCGCCATCGAGGCGGCGAGCCGACGCCTGAGCTACCGGCCGGTCGCGCCGGCGCAGTTGCCCTGGCAGATCCGTTTGGCGTCGCTCTGCCTCAAGGCGTTGCAGGCGCGAGATCGACGCCGCGCAGGACGTCGAGACGATAGGCGTCCGTTCGCAAATGGGCATAGGGCAGGGCAAACGGCGCCGAAGCTGCCGTGAACAGTTCGGCGGCCTCGTCGCCGCTGAGCGGATAGTGCGTGTCCCCGGTCCAGTGAACGAGCACCACGTCGCCGCCAGCCCGCAGCGCGCCGCCGACGAGGCGGGCGACCGTGGCGAGGTCGTCACGATCGAGGTAATAGAGGACCTCCGACAGCAGCACGAGGTCGAAGGACCCGCTTGGCCAGTCGCCCGGCACGCGGGCGAGAGCGAAGCGGACGCCGGGGCGGTCGCGGCAGCGTTCTTCGGCCTGGGTCAGGGCGCCCTGGGCGACATCAAGCGACAGCAGCGCATCGCAGCGCATCGCGATCTGGCGCGTCAGCACGCCGATGGAGCAGCCGATCTCCAACGCACTGGCGTAGCGCCGGCGGGGCAGGGCCTCGAGCGTCGCAGCATACTTGCCGGCCTCGTAGGGGCTCGCCGCGAAACGCCACGGGTCGGGGTCGGCCGCGTACATGGCATCGAAGTAGTCCGGCGGGATCGACGTCGCGAAGCGGCTCACGGGGCTTCCTCCACGGCGATCAACACCTCGTAGGGTCGATCGAAATTGGCGAGCATCGCGTCGGTGAGGCGGAAGCCGGCGGGATCGTCGTCAATGAGGTCGGTCACCTGCGAGCGGTGCGCGGCGACGGCGGTGGCCTTGGCATCGGCAAAGGCCGCGATGTCGAAGCGCAGGCCCGTCGGCGCGGCGCCGACCTCGGTGTCGGGCGGCAGGGTCCACCCCCACACGGGATAGAAGAACAGGCGGGCCGCCCCGAGGCGGGCGCGCGTCGCGAGCACGAGGCGTGCCGAGGCGAGGTGGTCGCAATGCGGGTCGTGGGGCCACGTCACGCACACGGCGCCGGCACGGCAGCGGACGGCGGCGGTCGCGACCGCGTCCTGCGCCCGCGCCGCATCGGGCCCCTCCGTCGCGACGGAGCGGTCGGGTAGACCGACGAATGTCAACGCGTCGGGCACGACGCCGAGCGCAGCCACCGCATCGCGCGCTTCCCCTTCCCGCAGGCGCCGCAGGACCGGCGCGGGGTAGCGCCGCGAGCCGGCATGCGATCCCGTGCCGTCGCTGACCACCACGACCTCCACGGCGATCCCCGCCGCCCGCGCGGCGGCGATGAGGCCGCCGCAGCCGAGGCTTTCGTCGTCGGGGTGCGGGGCGACGATCACCAGCCCGCCATCGCCGCACACTGCATCGAGGCCAGCGAAAGGCAGCGCCGTCGCTGCCGCGAAGAACGCAGCGGCGTTCACGCGCGGCCGGCTCCCGCCGGCGCCAACACTTCGCCGGCCTCCCCGCCCCGCAACCGGAAGGCGGCGGCCGACATCAGCGACACGTCGAGCATCGGCTGGCGCAGATAGGTACCGAGGTCGCGGATGACGCGTTCCAGCGCGTTGGGGGCGAGAAAGGCGCGTAGGCCGATGGCCTTCTGCGCGGCGGCGACGACGCGCAGCGCCGCGTCCTCGAAGGCGTTGCGGGCGAGATCGACGGCGGCGTCGACCGCTTCGGCGTCGGTGAATGGTCCTTCGGCGACCGTGCAGGCTTGCCGTACCCACAGCCGTGCCGTGTCGAAGGCGATGAGTGCCTCGCCGAAGCGGGCGAGCTGGATCGGGTGCTCGCGGTGCGGACTTGCGGCGAGCAGCGCGCGGTATTCCTCGAAGACGGCGGTGAGGCCGCCGAGCTGCACGGCGATGACGCGCCAAGCGCCGCCGCGGAAGAAGGGCGGACGCAGGTAGTCGCCGGGCTCTCCAACGACCTCGTCGGCGCCGACGACGACGCCTTCAAAATCCACCGTGCCGGTGGCCGTCGCCTTCATGCCTTGGGCGAGCCAGGCGCTGGCGTCGACCCGCGCCGGCTCCGCCACATCGGGAATGAGAAGGAGCGAGCCTCCGGGGGTCTCGGCGGCGACGAGGGGGCGGCGGACGTGCCCCGCGCCCGAGCACAGCAGCTTGTGCCCGCGCAGCACGCGGCTGGCCTCGTCGAAGCGTAGCGGCGGCCCGGCCATCCACACACCGCCGAGGCGTCCGGCGTCGATCTCGCGCCGCAGCAGCTCGAGCGCGGCCGGCGATCCGTAGCGTGTGACGAGGAGGACGGCGTTGACATGACCCTCGTAGAGCCGGCCGAGCGCAAGGCTGCCGCGCCCCAGCGCGACGAGCACATCGTGCAGCACCGCGGCGTCAAGGCCGACGCCGCCCATCGCCGCGGGCAAGGGGGCATGAAGCAGGCGTTCGCGGTGGAGGTGGCGGATGGACGCAACCGGGAATGCGCCGTCGCGATCATGGGCTGCCGCTTCGGCAAAGGCATCATGCGCGACGCGCCGCGCTGCCGCGACCGGGTCGCCGCAGACCCCTTCGCCGAGCGACGGCGCCTTCCGATCGTGAAACACGCGACCCTCATCAATCCACACGATGCGGCGCCAACGTCGTGAGCCGCTTATCGTTCGCGCAATGGCGGGTGCACCGGCGTCACAGGCGCGCGGCGAGCCGCCGGACGGGTGACATGCATCGCCGTGTCTGCTTTGCTGGGCTTGGGTCAACCGAGGCGGCGATGCGGGAGGCGGCGATGCGGGATCCGGCGATGCAATGGCGCGCGATGAAGAGCGCACCCAAGGACGGCTCGCGCGTCATCGCCGTGATCCGCGGTGGCGAGCAGGGCACCGCCGACATCGACGTCGTGCGCTGGGCCCGGCCGCCCAACGCCGTCGACGATTGCTGGGTCTCGACCGACTCGACGCACGACTGCGCCATCATGTACGAGGACTGGGAAGTGCAGCACTGGATGCCGCTGCCGGTGACCATGCCCGGCGTGCGCACGCCCGACATGGCATCCACCCTTCCCGAATTCCCGAGGGACGGCCAGGAGATCGGCGGGTCGGGAATCTGACCCGTCGCGCCGCCTCCGCTGCCGTCGAGGGGCGGGCCCGAGGCCTTGCCCGGCCTCCGACCCTCGCTTATACGCCGAGGCGGAACCATCCTTTGTCCGGCGGACGCGCGTTGATCTCGCGCGCCGGAGCGTGCCCGAAAGGTCCTGCCATGAAGTCCGACATCCACCCGTCCTACCACACCATCAAGGTGGTGATGACGGACGGCACCGAGTTCACCACCCGCTCGACCTGGGGCGCCGACGGCGACACGATGAACCTCGACATCGACCCCAAGACCCATCCGGCCTGGACCGGCGGCTCGCAGCAGCTGCTCGACCGCGGCGGTCGCCTGTCGCGCTTCAACACGCGCTACGGCGGCCTGTCCATCGCCACCAAAAAGGGCTGAGGCCTCCTCAGCCCTCCGCGAACTCCGCGCGGCGCAGCCGTTCGCCGCGCGCCTCCCTCGGCTCTGCGTCGGCACGGGCGTCGATGCGGTCCCACCCCGTCATGCCGAGCCGCTCCTGCGGCAGGAAGCGCGCCTTGTAGGCCATCTTCTTCGAGCCTTCGACCCAATAGCCGAGGTAGAGGTGCGGCACGCCGAGCCGCTTGGCCCGGCGGACATGGTCGAGGATCATGAAGGAGCCGAGCGAGCGCGCCTGCTCCGCCGGATCATAAAACGAGTACACCATCGACAGCCCGTCGGCGAGCAGGTCGGTGAGGCACACGGCGAGGAGCCGCCCCTGCCCGCCCGTGCCGACGCGGTACTCGAGGAGGCGCGTCTCGACGTGGCTGTCCTCGACCATCATCGAGTAGTCGAGCACGCTCATGTCGGCCATGCCGCCGTCGGCGTGGCGCACGTCGAGATAGCCGCGGAACAGCGAATACTGCTCGGCCGTCGGCTCCGCACGGATCACCGCCGCCCGCACGTCGGCGTTGCGCTCGTCGACCCGGCGCAGGTTGCGCGAGGCGACGAACTCGTCGACCTTCACGCGTACGGACACGCAGGCCCGGCAGTTCTCGCAGGCCGGCCGATAGGCGATGGTCTGCGAGCGGCGGAAGCCCGATTGCGTCAGCGTGTCGTTGAGCGAAGCCGCCCGCTTGCCGATGAGGTGGGTGAACACCTTGCGCTCGTCGCGGCGCGGCAGGTAGGGGCAGGGCGAGGGTGCGGTGAGATAGAATTGCGGGGCATCGCGCGGTTCCTTCGACACTCACACCGTCCCGATCACCAAGCCACCGAAGCCGGTATTCAGGATAAGCGCGCCGCGCGCGACCCTGCAAGGGTTAACCGGCGGGCAAGGCGGCGCAGGCGGTGGCGGCGGCGGCGACGTGTCGACGCCGTGTCCGCGATCCCCGCGCACGGATCGCGGGGCGTAGGCTCAGAACGTATGCTTGGGACGGACGCCGACGCGCTCGCGCGCTTGGGCTCAAGGGTCGCGGGTGATCGGGCCGGCCCCGACGAGCGCGTCGGCCCCGTTACGCTGCCGGCCCGGCGTAAACACCGTCTTAAGGCAGGTGACGGCGCCGGTTGCGCGCCGTGGAATGCATGACGGCGTGCTTGCCGCCCGCTGAACGCGGCGGCGGGCGCCGGCGCGTTTGTGGTCGACCCGCGGCATGGGCTAGTGACGGTGCCATGGAACGCGACGCGACGCCGGCCGCGAGGCCGCGGCCACAGCTCGACGCCGTTGAGGCCGGTCCCGGAGCCTCGGGCGGGGAAAGCGCGCTGGAGGGGATCGGGACGGTCGCGCTCGCCGGCTCGACCGACCTGTTCCTGCGCGCCCGCACGCCGGCCTTCAGGCGCGTCACCCTGGCGCTCGTCGCCGCCGGCTTCTCGACCTACGCGCTGCTGTACTGCGTCCAGCCGTTGCTGCCCGTGTTCTCGCGGGAACTCGGAGTATCGCCCACCACGTCGAGCCTGTCGCTGTCGGTCACCACGGGCACGCTCGCCCTCGTCATGCTGGTCGCCGGCCGCGTGTCGGACGTCCGCGGGCGCAAGCCGATCATGGCTGCCTCGCTGTTCGCCGTCGGGCTGCTCACGATCGGCTGCGCCTTCGCCCCGAACTGGACGGTGCTGCTCGCCGGCCGCACCCTGACCGGCCTGGCGATGGCCGGCGTACCCTCCGTGGCGATGGCCTACCTCGCGGAGGAGGTGCATCCGCGCGACCTCGGCGCCGCCATGGGCGTTTATATCGCCGGCAACGCCTATGGCGGCATGGCCGGGCGCGTGCTGACCGGCATCCTTATCGACCTCACGGGATCCTGGCGCGTCGCCCTCGGCGTGATCGGCCTTGCCGGCCTCGGCGCGGCGGTGCTGTTCGTGGTGCTGCTGCCGCCCTCGCGCCGCTTCGCCGCGGAGGAAGGGCTGTCGCTCGGCCATCTTGGGCGCGCCTTTGCCGGCCATCTCGCCGACCCCGGGCTTCGCCAGCTGTTCCTGGTCGGCTTTCTGCTGATGGGTGGCTTCGTGTCGGCCTACAACTATCTGAGCTACCGCCTGATCGAGCCGCCCTTTGACCTGTCGCAGGCCTGGGCGGGGACGATCTTCCTGGTGTATCTGCTCGGCGGGCCGGCTTCCGCCTGGTTCGGCCGGCTCGGCTCGCGCTACGGTCGCGGGACCATGATGATCGCCGCCCTACTCGTCATGTCCGCAGGCCTGGCGCTGACCGCCGCAACTCATCTCGTCCTCGCCATCGTCGCCATCGCCGTCTTCACCTGCGGCTTCTTCGGCGCCCATGCCATTGCCAGCGCCTGGGTCAGCCGACGCGCCGACACCGCGCGGGCCGCAGCCGCCTCGCTCTACCTATTCGCCTATTACGCCGGGTCGAGCGTCTTCGGCTCCGCCGGCGGCCTGTTCTGGTCGCGCCATCGCTGGCCGGGCATCATGGCCCTGGTCGCCGTGCTGATCGCCGTCACGCTCGCGACGGCGTGGCGGCTGAGGCGGCGCGAGCTGCGGGAGGCCGTCGCACCGCGCTGACGCCGGCGCCGGGGGCACCGGCCATCGGGCGTGTCGCGTTTGGCTTGACTTGGGGTCGAGGCGATGCGAGGTCGCCCGCAATGACCCCAGTCGCCCACGCATGAAAGCCTTCGTTTTTCCCGGCCAGGGCTCGCAGGCGGTTGGCATGGGCAAGGCCCTCGCCGACGCGTTCCCCGCGGCGCGCGCCGTGTTCGACGCGGTCGACGCCGCCCTCGGTGAGCACCTGTCCACCCTGATGTTCGAGGGGCCGGACGCCGAACTCACGCTGACCGCCAACGCCCAGCCCGCACTGATGGCGGTGAGCCTCGCGACGATGGCGGCGCTGCGTGCCGAGGCCGGCGTCGACCTCAAGCGCGACGCCGCCTTCGTCGCCGGGCATTCGCTTGGCGAATACGCCGCCCTCGCCGCCGCCGGCGCCCTGGAGCTGGCCGCGGCGGCGCGGCTGCTGCGGCTGCGCGGCGCCGCCATGCAGAAGGCCGTTCCCGTCGGGGAAGGGGCGATGGCCGCCCTCCTCGGCGTCGAGGCGGCGCAGGCGGCCGGCTTCGCGCTGGAAGCCGGCCTTGCCGGCGGGACCTGCCAGGTCGCCAACGATAATGGCGGCGGGCAGGTCGTGCTCAGCGGCGACCGGGCGGCAGTGGAACGCGCCGTCGCCATCGCCAAGGCCGGCGGCGTCAAGCGCTGCATCCCGCTCCCCGTGTCGGCGCCGTTCCATTGCGCCCTGATGCAGCCGGCGGCGGACGCGATGGCGGCGGCGTTGGCCGACACGCCCATCGCCGCCCCGGTCGTGCCCGTCGTCGCCAACGTCACGGCCGCGCCGGTCACCGATCCCGCGGCGATCCGGCAGCTTCTCGTCGCGCAAGTCACCGCAACGGTGCGTTGGCGCGAAAGCGTCGCGTTCATGGCCGGACACGGCGTCACCCTGTTCGTCGAGTGCGGCGCCGGCAAGGTGCTGTCCGGCCTCGTCAAGCGCATCGCCGCCGAGGCGACGGGCGTGGCGGTCAACGTGCCGGACGACGTCGCGGGCTTTCGCGCCCGCACCGCCCTGCAATGACGCGCCGCCGCCTGAGCCGCCAAGGAATGCCATGTTCGATCTGACGGGCAGGACCGCCCTCGTCACCGGTGCAAGCGGCGGCATTGGCCGCGCGATCGCCGCGGCGCTGCACGGGCAGGGCGCCGCCGTGGTGCTCTCGGGCACGCGTCGCGACGCGCTCGACGCGCTCGCCGGCGAACTCGGCGCGCACGCCCACGCGCTACCCTGCGACCTCGCCGACGCCTCCGCGGTGGAGGGACTGGTGCCGGCGGCGGAGGCGGCTGCGGGCGCACCGCTCGACATCCTCGTCAACAATGCCGGCATCACCCGCGACAACCTGTTCATGCGCATGAGCGACGCGGAATGGGACGGGGTCATCGCCGTCAACCTGTCCACCGGCTTCCGCCTCGCCCGCGCCTGCCTCCGGGGCATGATGCGCCGCCGCCACGGCCGCATCATCGCCGTGACCTCCGTCGTCGGCTCCACGGGCAACGGGGGCCAAGCGAACTACGCCGCCTCCAAGGCGGGCACGGCAGGCATGATCAAGAGCCTCGCCGCTGAGGTCGCCACGCGCAACGTGACGGCGAACTGCATCGCGCCCGGCTTCATCGCGACCCCGATGACCGACGTGCTCAACGAGAAGCAACGCACCGCCATCCTCGGTGCGGTGCCGATGGGTCGCCTCGGTCAGCCGGCCGAGGTGGCGGCGGCGGCGGTGTTCCTCGCTAGCGCCGAGGCCGCCTACGTGACCGGACAAACGCTGCACGTGAACGGTGGCATGGCGATGATATGAGGACGCTGGGGCGTGCTCGCCTTGCCCCGGCAACTGTGCTACGGGAGCGCCGCCCGGTTGGCGACGCGACTTGCGTGTCGTCGCGGCCTCCGGATCGGCCGAGATCGCGGCGGCCCTCGACGCGGACGCGCTTCGCCGATAGGTGGATCGTGGCGGGGCGTACGGATCGGTGGTCCGCGAACGTCAAGTCCGACGGCTCACGGCCCCGTGGGATCGTCCCTGGTGCGGCGATGGTCGGATGGCCGTTTGCGTGGCCAGCCGCTGTTTCAACAACGACGCCACCGGAACAGCCTGGTGTGACGAGAAAAGGAAGTGAGACGATGAGCGATGTGGCCGACCGCGTGAAGAAGATCGTGATCGAGCACCTTGGCGTCGATGCCGACAAGGTCGTCGACAACGCGAACTTCATCGAGGACCTCGGCGCGGACTCGCTCGACACGGTCGAGCTCGTCATGGCCTTCGAGGAGGAGTTCGGCGTCGAGATCCCCGACGACGCCGCGGAAACCATCGTCACCGTCGGCGACGCCGTGCGCTTCCTCGACAAGGCCACGGCCGCGCAGTCCTGATCCGCCGGGCCTGATCGGCCGGAGCTCCCGATCAATCGCGCAGGCCGGCCGTCGGCCGGTCCTGCAGGTTTCAACGGTTCAGCGTCGGCGCCGCCCCGCTGTTTTTGTCTTGAGCTTGGAATGCGACGGGTCGTTGTCACAGGTCTCGGCATGGTGTCCCCGCTTGCGTGCGGCGTCGAAGCGAGCTGGCGCCGTCTCCTCGCCGGCGACAGTGCCGCCGCTCCCATCACCCGTTTCGACGCCAGCGATCTCGCCTGCCGCATCGCCATGCCCGTGCCGCGCGGAGACGGCACCGCCGGCACCTTCAACGCCGACCACTGGATGGAGCCCAAGGAGCAGCGCAAGGTCGACGACTTCATCCTTTTCGCCGTCGCGGCGGCGACGCAGGCGCTCGACGACGCCGACTGGCACCCGCGGGACGAGGAGGACCGGGCCCGCACCGGGGTGTATTTCGGCGCCGGCATCGGCGGGCTGAACGGCATCCACGACCAGTCGGTGATCCTCCACGAGAAAGGGCCGCGCCGCGTGTCGCCCTTCTTCGTCACCGGGCGGCTCATCAACCTCGCCGGCGGCTACGTCTCCATCGCCCACGGGCTGAAGGGGCCGAACCACGCCTGCGTCACCGCCTGTTCGTCGGGCACTCACGCCATCGGCGACGCCGCCCGCCTGATCGCACTCGACGACGCCGACGTCATGGTCGCCGGCGGCTGCGAATCGACGATCAGCCGCATCGGCATCGCCGGTTTCGCCGCCTGCCGCGCGCTGTCGACAAGCTTCAACGATAGGCCGAAGCAGGCGTCGCGCCCCTTCGACCGTGATCGCGACGGTTTCGTCATGGGCGAGGGCGCCGGCGCCGTGGTGCTCGAGTCGCTCGACCATGCGCGGGAACGGGGCGCCAGGATCTACGCCGAGGTGGTCGGCTACGGCCTTTCGGGCGACGCCTACCACATCACCGCGCCCGCCGAGAGCGGCGATGGCGCCTTTCGCGCGATGAAGGCCGCCGTCAAGCGCGCCGGCATCGAGCCGCAGGACATCGACTACATCAACGCCCACGGCACCTCGACGCCACTCGGCGACGAGATCGAGCTGCGCACGGTGCAGCGCCTCATCGGCGAGGGCACCAACGCCTTGTCCATGTCCTCGACCAAGTCGTCGGTCGGGCACTTGCTTGGCGCCGCCGGGGCGATCGAGGCGGTGTTCGGCATCCTCGCCCTGCGTGACCAGATCGTGCCGCCGACGATCAACCTCGACAACCCGCCCGACTTCGCCTGCATCGATCTCGTGCCGCACGAAGCGCGCCGGCGCGACGTCGAGTTCGTGATGTCGAACTCCTTCGGCTTCGGCGGCACCAACGCCTGCCTGATCCTCAAGGGCGTCGCCTAGCGAGGTCCGGTCTCCGCGCTTTCGCCGCATTGCCGCGATAGCGGCAGGGAATAATGGCGCGGTAGGTCGCCGGAGCGCGAATCATAGAACCATGGTCCGACCCCCATCCGGTCTGCGGATGACGCCGCAAAGCCCGAACGAGGCCCTTCAGCCCGAGGCACCGCCACCGCCGCCGCCGCGCAAGCCCCGTGGTCGGCGCCGCACGCGCCTTTCCGCCGTCAGCGGCTTCTTCTCCTTCCTGGTGGTCGCCGCCCTCGGCGCGCTCGCCGCGTTGGCCTGGGGCAACAGTCGCCTCCACGAGCCGGGTCCGCTCGACGCCAGCAAGATCGTCTACATCCTCCCGCACACCGACCTGCCCGACATCATCGAGAAGCTCAACGCCGAGGGAGTGATCGACAGCCCGGTCACCATGAACTTCGTGCTCACCGCCGAGCGCAAGCGCGCCAAGGTCAAGGCCGGCGAGTTCCAGTTCAAGCAGCACGCCAGCCTGCGCGACGTCATCGACACGCTGGTCAGCGGCAAGCAGTACCAGCACGCCTTCACCATCCCCGAAGGGCTGACCACCCAGCAGATCGTGCAGCGCATTCGCGACAGCGACCTCCTGTCCGGCGATGTCCGCGACCTGCCGAAGGAGGGCGTGCTGCTGCCGGAAACCTACAAGGTGTTCCGCGGCATGACCCGCGGCGACCTCCTCATCCGTATGCAGGAGGACGACCGCAGGATGGTCGACCAGATCTGGTTGCGCCGCGCGCCGGACCTGCCGCTGCGCTCGCCCTACGATCTCGTGACGCTGGCCTCGATCGTGGAAAAGGAGACCGGGCGCGCCGATGAGCGCCCGCGCGTCGCCGCGGTGTTCGTCAATCGCCTGCGCAAGCGCATGCGCTTGCAGTCCGACCCGACCATCGTGTACGGCCTCGTCGGCGGCCAGGGTACGCTCGGCCATTCAATCACCCGCGCCGAGCTCGACAAGCGCACGAGCTACAACACCTACCAGGTCGACGGCCTGCCGCCGGGGCCGATCACCAATCCCGGCCGCGCCGCACTGGAGGCGGTGGCCAACCCGCTGCGCAGCGGCGACCTGTACTTCGTCGCCGACGGCACGGGGGGGCACGCCTTCGCCGACTCGGTGGAGGAGCACAACCGCAACGTCCAGCGCTGGCGGCAGATCGAGCGCGACGCCAAGGACAAGGGCGACGTCGACAAGCTGTCGCCGGCCGCCGTGACGCCGACGACGCCGGGTGCGCCGGCCGGGCCACCGGGGCGGGGCAGCCAGCGCAGCGACATCGACGGCGGCGTGTTCGGTATCCTGCCGACCAGCATCGCATCCGTGAGCACCGGACCGGTGAAGGACGCCAACGGCCCGACGTTCCTGGACCCGACGCAGAACCACGACATCGCCAAGGTTTTCGCCGCCGGCGAGCGCGGTACGGCGCCCGAGCAGCCCGGGGGCCGCGGCGGCCGAAAAGCGGCGTCGATGCCGGACCCGGCCGTTTTCGCCGCCGGCGTCGATGGGCTCGCCCTGTCGGTCGACGACGCCGCAGCGGCTGCGAAGGGCAGCTCCGTTCTCGACGGCCCGTCCGACGGCCCGTCGATGCCTGAAACCGCGCGGGCGTCGCCGCCGCGCGCGGCCGATGTCGTCGCGGCGCATCCGGTGGCGACGCGCGCCGCCGCGCTTGACGCCAAGGACCCCGGTCACGTCGACCTTTTCGCCGAGCCGGAAGGGGGTGTCGCGCCGGTCAAGGTGGCGTCCCGCACGCCGCCGCTCCACCCCAAGATCTTCGACGCGTCGCAGGGCACGGCGCTCGACCCCCTGCGCAACACGAGCTACGACCTCAACTCCGCCAAGTCGATCCCGGCCGACCTTGTGCGCTGACGCCGCTCGCCCTGCCGCCGCCTTGCGCAGCATGACCGGCTTCGGCCAGGCGGCGGGGACGCTTGACGGACAGGCGCGCTGGAGCTGGGAGATCCGCACGGTCAACGCCAAGGGCCTCGACCTCCGCTTGCGCCTGCCACCCGGCTTCGACGCGTTGGAGATCGAGGCACGGCGCCGCATCGCCGCGCGGCTCGCCCGCGGCACCTGCCACGCCACGCTCAGCCTCGCCCGCGAGGCGAGGCCGGCGACGGTGCGCGTCGACGTGGACCGCCTCGCCGCGCTGGTGCGGGCGCTCGCCGCCGTGCCGCTGCCTGCCGGCGTCGGGCCGGCGACGCTCGACGGCCTGCTCGGCCTGCGCGGCGTGGTCGAAACGGCCGAGGACGTGCCGGACCCTCGCGAGCAGGAGGCTCTCGCCGCCGCGGCGGCGCACGGCCTCGACGCGGCACTCGCCGTTCTCCTCGCCATGCGCGAGGCCGAGGGTGGCGAGCTGCACGGCGTGCTCGATGCCCGGCTCGGTGCGATCGAGCGCTTGACGCGCGCCGCCGACGCGGCGCCGCAACGCCGGCCCGAGGCAGCCCGCGCCAAGCTCGCCGCCGCCGTCGCCGCACTCGCCGAACGCCACGCGCTGAACCCCGACCGCCTCCATCAGGAGGCGCTGCTCATTGCCGCCAAGGCCGACGTGCGCGAGGAGCTCGACCGCCTGTTCGCCCACGTCGCCGCCGCCCGCGCCCTGATGGGTGGCGGCGGCGCGGTGGGGCGGCGGCTTGACTTCCTCGCCCAGGAACTCGGGCGGGAAGCGTCGACCTTCTGCGCCAAGGTGGACGATGCCGCGCTCACCGCGATCGGGCTTGAGTTGCGCGTCGAAATCGAGCAGTTCCGGGAGCAGGTCCAGAACATCGAGTAGTTATGACGATACCGCAGGCGCGCGAGGGAGGCCGGCGCGGCTTCATCCTCATCCTTTCCTCGCCGTCGGGCGCCGGCAAGACCACGCTGACCCGCATGCTCCTGACGCGGGCCGAGCTCGACCTCACCCTGTCCATCTCCGTGACCACGCGGGCGCGGCGTTCCAGCGAGGCCGAGGGCGTACATTACACCTTCATCACCAAGCGGCACTTCGAGCGGCTGCGCGAGACCGACGACCTGCTGGAATGGGCGGAGGTCCACGGCAACTTCTACGGCACGCCGCGCGAGCCGGTGGATCACGTGCTCGCGCAGGGGCGCGACGTGCTGTTCGACATCGACTGGCAGGGAACGCAGCAGATCAAGGAGAAGTCGGGTATGGACGCGGTGACGGTGTTCATCCTGCCGCCCAGCATGGCCGAGCTCCAGGCACGCCTGGAACGCCGCGCCGAGGATCCGCCGGAGGTGATCGCGCGCCGCCTGGGGAACGCCCGCAACGAGATCCGGCGCTGGCCGCTCTACGACTACGTGCTGGTCAACGACGATATCCAGGTCACCTTCGACACCCTGCTGGCGATCGTCGCCTGCGAGCGCTGCAAGGCCGTGCGCGCCAAGGACGGCATCGACCGCTTCGTCGGTGGATTGCTCGGCGCGTCCGAGCCGCCGCTCGCCTGAGCGGTGGGCTCGGAAGCAGTCCGGCCGGCGGCCACCTCCGCCATCGCCGCCGCCGAAGCCGCCCGGTCCCGCGGCACGAAGGGCATGGCGATGAGTCTTGCGAACGAGGCCGCCGAATCGCGCGCCATGTGCGTGTCGAGGCCGAACACCGTGTCTGCGGCGTCGAGCTCGGCGAAGGTGCCGAACAGCCGGTCCCACAGGCTGAGGACACCGCCGAAGTTGCGGTCGGTGTAGGGCAGCACGTAGTGATGGTGGACGTGGTGCAGGTTGGGGGTGATGAGCACCCATTCCAGCGGGCGGGCGATCCAGCACGGCAGCCGGAGCGCCGAATGGGCGAGCACGGCCGATACGGTTTCCGCCGCCTGGCGCACCAGCAGCACTTCGAAGGACGCGCCGAGAACGAAGGTCCACAGCACGAGGAAGGCGCTGCGCACCGCGGTTTCGCCGGGGTGTTCGCGCACGGTCGTCGAGGAATCAACGACCTGGTCGGTGTGGTGGACCAAGTGGAAGCGCCACAGCGCCGGGATGTGGTGCATCAGGCGGTGGTACAGGTAGTCGCCGAGGTCGAGCGCGACGAACACGAACAGGTACTTGACCCAGATGCTGTCAGGTGCGGGCAGCAGCGCCGCGACGCCCCAGTGATGGTTGATCGCCCAGTGCGACACCCACAGGCAGGCGGTGCTGAGCACCAGCTCGATCGGCAGCGCCGTCGCGACGAAGGGCGCGTTGACGCCGGTGTGACGCAGCTTCTCGCCATCGGGAACGGCGACCACGACGCGCTCCACAAGCCACAGCGTCGAGATGGCGACGGCGAAGACGAGGATCTGCGCCGCATCCGCGTGTCGAACGAAGAAATCTGACATGTGTACGCACGCTCGCGGTAGGCCGTCTCGGACGACCGCCCTTCCGGTCCGACAACCCATAACACCTCGATTGTGGCGCGCTCACGGGTTAATTGACGGTCTTCAACAGTGGAGCGCGAGCGGCACATCGCTGCAACAGCCGGCGGAAACCGGACCTTCGCCGCCGCGCCGCAAATGCCCGGTCGTGGCCGCCGCACGCCATCATTCTGGACGCGAAGTCGTGCCGCGTGATAGTTCCAGCGGCGCCAGGGCGATGGCTACGGGGTACAAGCCGCCGGTGCCGCGATGGCCCGGCAGCGGCGTGACATCGATTCGTCCATGTTTTTCGGTGAGGTCGGAGGGATCGACGCCCGCGCATCCGGATCTGACGATCTCGGTTGCAGGTGCGGGTGGGAGGCCGTCGTCTTGCCGGGACCGGCTCAAACAGGAACAAGGTCTTGACCAGAGTCGATCCCATCGATGAACACTCGTCGTCGGAAACCTTGATCAGCTGCAGCAACGTCGGCAAGGCGTATCGGCTGTTCATGCACCGCAACGATCAGCTGAAGCAGATCCTGTTCGGGCGTTGGCGCAAGTTCTACAAGGAACACTGGGTTCTGCAGGACGTGACCTTCGACGTGAACCGGGGCGAATGCATCGGGATCATCGGCCGCAACGGCGCGGGCAAAACCACCCTTCTGCAGATCATCTGCGGCATCACGGCGCCAACGCACGGTGCCGCCTCCGTCAAGGGTCGGGTGGCGCCGATCCTGGCGCTGGGGACGGGTTTCGACCAGGAGCTGACCGGCCGCGAGAACGCGCTGATCGGCGGCGCCATACTGGGCTTGACCAAGGCGGAGATCGTCGCACGCATGGACGACATCGCCGCGTTCGCCGACATCGGCGACTTCTTCTACCAGCCCATGAAGATGTACTCCTCGGGCATGCAATCGCGCTTGGCCTTCGCCATTTGCGCGCATGCCGACGCCGACATCCTCATCGTCGACGAAGCCCTCTCGGTCGGCGACGCCACCTTCGTGGCGAAGTGCGACGCCTTCATCAAACGCTTCGCCGCGCACGGGACGATCGTGGTCGTGTCGCATTCCATGCCCGTCATGGAGGAAATGTGCGACAGGGTCGTATGGATCGAGGGGGGACGGGTGCAGGAATACGGCAAGCCGAAGGACATCGTGCCGAAATACGTGGCGCTGAGCGGCACCTGACGTCCACGAAACGTGCGTGCGCCGGCCCGGCAACAAGACGCCGCAGTCAGACCGAGCTAGCGCGCTCATCGTTGGGTGAGGCGCCTGGTACCGGAACGCCCGGCATGCTCGTTGAGGCGCAAGGCAAGGTCCGTTGCAGCAACTCTCGGCGCGGAGGGCTGCATTCGTGGTCGCGGCTAGCCTGCCATCCCTCGTCAGCGAACGCCTCGCCATCGAGCGGGTCCTTGGCAACGTGATCGAGCGCGCGGTGATGTACCTGAACGCCGATCGAGCGGTAGGGCAACGTCGCGGCGAGGGTGACGCGAAGAGAACACTGCAGCGAGAAGAGATCGCTGACAACGGTATCGAGCGCCGAGGCGAAAAGCGCGCTGGCCGGCGACACACGGCGGTACGCTAGCGAGCTTCGCACCGTGTCGCATCTGCCGACTGCCTCGGCCAGCGCCGACGCGGCTGGTGGGTCGCTCATGAGCTGCGCGCCAAAGGAGCGGCCCAGGCCGACGGTGGTGGTCGGCTATCGCGGAACATCGCGCGGTGGAAGAATTTGGCACGCCTGCCGGTGCGACCAAGCTGGGTGACGCGGGCTTACGCCAGCCTGAACTGCCATCCTGTTCAGGCGTCCTGCTGATGCACAACGAACGCTGTTTGGCTGCGCAGATGTACGCCGGGCGCCAACGGGTATCGCGCTTCCAAAAAGCCAATCGGCAAAATGCCTCATGCAAGGCATTACGCCTGCCTTTAGCGCATCCCTGCTATTCATTGCAGCGCACAACGATTAATGTTGCAGCGCATTGTCTCCTCGACGACGCAAAGGGCGTCTGGAGGTTCATCATGCGACTGGCACTCATCGCCGCTGTCTCGATCAGCGGCATCCTTTCCGTTTCATCGCCGCTTTACGCGCAAACGTCCGTGGTTCCGGGACAGGCAGCCGCAGTGCCCGGAACGCCGGGCGAGGAAGTCTTGGGAGCCAACGGTATCGGTCCCGACAGCAGGATCACCGGGACGAGCGAGGGCGGACGCGGCGGCGCGGGAGGCTCGGGCGGCATCCTGTCGAACGGCACGAACGACAACGCCGGCACGGCGACCGGCGGGAACGCCGGCGGCAGCCCGAACACTTCGGCTAGCGGCGGCTAGCTCCTGTCACGCGGCACAGGCACCCGGCCTCGCGAAGGCGAGGCCGGGATATCGCATTTGCGCCGATTGCCATGCGAGCTAAATCGTCGAACTCGGCTTATATGACGGCATTCACGTTAAGTTCGGCCGCGAAAACCACGAGAGTTTTACACGTGCTGATCGCTATCTTCGGCACGTGGGCTCGCCAATTCATCACGTGAAGGACACGCAAAGGCTGCTATCTGACCGCCCCGCTGCTTTGGCACAATGACCACGGCACGTCGGGTTGATTGCTGGTTCCGCTTCTGCTCTCCTTACGGCCACATGCCGCGATACGCTCATGCGGATTGCTTTTGCCAGTGCTAAGCGCAGTTCAGCGTAGGCCAATGCGGTCATGGAAACTTCGCTCGGCAGGCCGCGCTTCGTTCGAACTTGTACAGCGTCAAGCCGAACACCG
>CAXTFM010000019.1:7598-13155 GCA_964243435.1 uncultured Beijerinckiaceae bacterium | reverse complement strand
TTCGCTCGGCAGGCCGCGCTTCGTTCGAACTTGTACAGCGTCAAGCCGAACACCGCAGGGTGATGAAGTAGGGAAACGAACGTCCTGTCATGCTTCAGGCAGAGAGTATCGTCGGCCGTGCCAAGCTTCTCCAGCGGCATGGCACGCTCATCGTAGCGCCCATGATTGCTGACCTGACCACGCTTCCCAGCAAGGTCAGCGCGTCGTGGATCGCCGATACCAAACCAGGTCCCTTGCCGAAGGCGGGTGTGTTTTTGCTGATTGCCGAACGGATTGGGCATCGCGTTTCGATCGTTGACTCAACGAGAAGGTGTGAGGCTAACTCTCGCGATGTTCAAAGTACCAGCGCGATTGACTGTGAGATGTTTTCTTATAAATACTATGCATTTTCTTGCAGAACAATCGAAGTTTTGGTTGGACCCATTGCGCACTTAATCCGTTGCTACTCCTGCTAAGGAGATTTTTGATGAACAATAATATCAAGCGATTGTTTCTGACTGGTATAGCAGCACTGGCGCTGTCACTTAGCCTTACGGTAGCACCGACGGCTGCAGATGCCCGCGGCGGCGGTGGCGGTTTTGGTGGAGGCGGTCATGGCGGCGGCGGTCACTTCGGTGGCGGCGGAGGCGGCCGTGGCGGCTTGGGCGGCATTCTCGGAGGTGGCCGAAGCGTCGGCTTTGGTCGAGGGCGCGGCTACGGCGGTGGTTATGGCGGCTACGGCCGTGGCTACGGCGGCGGCTACGGCTACTGACCGGTCGGACGCTTGTGATCCTGGAAGGCGTCCTTTGGGCGCCTTCTTTCATTCGGCCACCATGCTCCGCTCGGAGGGGCCGCTTGAATAACGGGTTTACGGTTTTGAGGCTGGCAGGTGAGCCGGCGATGGGAAACATGGCGGTCGATCGGTTCTCGTCCGATGGGATCGTCCCATCCACGCAGCAACCTGCAGGAAGCGGCACCCGCATGGTCGGTCCGATGGAACTCGAACACTCCCGTGCCCTGATCCTCCGCGCAAAGAAGCGCCTGAGCTACCAGCGAGAGATCGTCGCGAGGTTGGGGTTCAACAACAAGACGCACTATGCCGACACCGTGCGCGACATCCACGCGGTCATGCAGGCCAAGCTCGATAGCCTGACGAAGCAGCATGGCAAGCTGGTCGAGGAAGAAGGCAGGGTGCTTGTTGAGGCGTGATCCGTTTCTGTCGCATCATTCGCCTGCCACCTGCCGCAGGTCAAAGCGAACCTTGATCCGCACGCCCTCGCGTGCGTCGTGCAAACAAGACCTGGGACGTCGATGACCGCTGGGCAGAGCCTTCAGATGTATCGGACCCAACTTGCACTTCTCACCGACATGATCTCTGAAGATCAACGACGTCGCGCCCTGGAGCGTCACGAAGCCGAGTTGCGGACAGCATGCGAGCGTGCCGAACGTTCCCTCCAGCAAGAGTTGGACGTCCTCCTCGACATCGAACAACGGCTCACAAAGGTGAAACTCCAGTGTAATCCATAGCTCAACCGCGCCGCCTCTATCGGGTGAAGCCGCTTACCGTCGTTTCGACGGCGCCGTTTGCGACCAGAACGGGGACAAGTCCAGCGCGGCGTGCGAAGCATGTGATCTGACAGTCGGCAGACAGCCGTATGGCGTGTGCACGCGTCGAGGTGCCGTGAAACTCAGCCGGCGGAACGCAGGAAGCTCGGGTTGCCCGCACATGTCCTTGCCCGGCACGGTGCGTGCAATGCTGCGGCCCGTGCGATCTGCGGCCGCAAGGCGGCAGGCAGCACGGGGCCGCCTGTCGCTTTCCCGCCCTTTTGGCATGGGCGGCCCTTCTCCTTACGTCGTCGACATACCGAAGCCATCCTGACATCGCCGAACGTTTGCGATCGGCCGGCCCGCCCATCAGGTCCAAAAGGATCGAAGCGCATACCCGTTCAATGTCCGCTGGCGTACACAGCGCAGCAAGCCCGTGAATTGCGTAGCATTCGCCAGCAAAGACGCGCCTATTCGAAAGCCTCTCACCAGAGGCGTACAAGCGTGCCCCGCTACTTCATCGATACCGACGACGGCAACGACCTGCTCATCGACGGCGAGGGGCAAGTCCTGCTCAGCGAGGCTTCCGCTCGTTCCTTCGCCCTGGATGCGCTGCCTGACATGGCCCGCGACAAGATGCCGGACGGCGACCGGCACACCTTCACCGTCGGCGTACGCGACGGAACGGGCGCCCTGTTCTACCAGGCAACGCTCACGCTCAAGGGCGAGTGGGTGAAGCGCACGGTGCCATAGGTCGATCGACTTCCCTCCTGGGCTGTCGGTACCGCCGTCCGCCTCGGTGATCGCTATGCCGTTGACCTCGACGGGCGATCAGTCCCGTTCGGACGAGGTGATCCTGACCGTAAACACATGCTTGCCCTCTTCGTCGGACACTCGGACCTTCACCTCCGGGTCGGACCAAGCCATCTCGGGCGAATCCTTGAGCGTCTGGGCGGCATACACGACCGCTTCGATCCTTGCGGCGTGAACGTCGGGGAGCTCGGACCCGACCGGATCGGGGGTAGAGCCGCCATCGGTGAGATGGAAGAAGTAGCGAGGCATGATGACGGAACGCGGCACACCCAGGGATGCGTTCCCTCACCTATGTACCTCGCCGACCTCGTTATTCTTGCCGTTATCGGCGGCATGGGCGTACTTCGTCCAAGTGTGCGGGGCGCACAGCCCCACGACGGCCAGGAACGACGCCGTGAGCTGGTCGTCGCGGGTGACGACGCGACGGTGCTGCCGACACTTGGACACGAGGCGGTCGACGCGGTTGCGTGGTTGGTAAACCTGGGCGTCGTGGCTGACAGGCTCGCGGCGGTGCCGCCGACTTGGGATCACCGGCCATGTGCAACGCATCAGCAGGTGCGAGCGCAGCCCGTCGGCGGCGTGACTGCGTTCCGCCGCGACGAGCCTGCGGGCGAGCGGCACGCCATCGAGAAATTCCGGTCCTGCAACAAGGTCGCGGCGCTCGCCCCCGTCAGGGCAAAGGCGAGCGACAAACCACGTCCGTCGGCGCGGATGCGGAGCTTGGTCGAGAAGCCGCCGTGCCTCCGTCCGAGTGCAACAACCAGGCTGCGCTGCCCCTTTGGCTTAACGCGAGCCAGCCGCGTGCTGGTGCGCGCGGATTATCGTGGGTCTGAGCATTTGCAAGTGCTCTTTGGCGAGCCCGGCCTTGGCCATGGCGGCGAAGGCCGCCTCAAACACCCCTAACCTTGGCTCATCGGGTCGCGCCAGCGCGCAAAGCGGCGCCACACCGGAGCTCCATGCACCGAACCGCCCGGGCAGCGCGCGCCATCGCCCGTCATCCGAAGCAGCGCATCGAGAAACAAGCGCGTAGGCACCTTGACAGGCTGGCCCACGCGGCCGTGCTCGGGCGGGAGGGGCCCCCATGCCTGCCATTCCGCCTCGCTCAGCTCGTCGCTATCCAGGTCACTCCCATGAACCGGAAGGGAACAGGCTACAGTCTCCCAGGTTCATGCGTCCACGCAGTCGAGGATCGTGATGTCAACCTTCTTCGATATCTTGATCAGCAACAACGCTCCTAATCTAAGTCAGCGTTCAGCTTGCGGAAGATGCAGTCCACTTCGACCGCGGCCATTGGATCTTTGACGTGGTAATTCACCGGTGTGAAAAGTGCAGGTATGAAGCCAAGTCGACGCATAAAGGTAAGTGCTGATTCAATATTCCAGCTTTCCTCGTAAAGCTGCGACAAAGGTAGCTCAAGCTGCATGCCTTGAACGCGGGGTAGCAATTCTGATGACCCTTCGAGCACATCTTCCTCATAGCCTTGCGTGTCGATTTTCAAGAAAAGGTTCTCTCCTTTGATCTCGTTTGCAAACGTATTCAGCGGCTCGATTGAGATCATCTCCTCTCTGACGACATTGGCTCTCTTTTCGTACGCAGTAGCGGCCGGCGCAATCTTCCGAATGGAACTGAACACGGAATGCTCGGAAACATTGATTGAAACTGTTCCGCTTCTGCTGGCCAGACCGTTGTTGAAGCACGACCATCTGTCGTCACCCGCGCTGACTTGCTGCAGCTTTGCAAAGCAGTCCTTTACCGGCTCGAAAGAGTATATTGCTCCCGAATACCCCTGCTGACGAAGGTGGGAACCAAACTGACCAACGTTGGCGCCGACGTCGATAACTGCGTCGATCGACCGATTCGACAAGAAATCCTCAAGATTAGGCTTCCGACGTCGCACCTCGTATCCAGAGGCACGGAGCGCTTTCTTAAGGTATTCACGCATGTTCATCACCGGAGCGGTCTGAATGAGTACTGCTCCGTTTAGGAGAAGCTCATGTCAACTTGCAAGACAGGTTCGCACTCTGAAAGGGGTCTCGTTTGCAATGACATTGCCGCTGCAGCCAGTCCCGCGCATGCTTCAGCGGCAGCTACCAGGGCTGGGCCATCGAGTGGTTTCCTGAACGCGGCCGAGCAGTGGCACGTCAGCGGCCCGCTCCGAACCTCGTCATGATCCAGTCTTGGTCCGCGAACGCGACGTTCGTCAGCCCGCCAGGTGCGATGGAGGCGGATAAACATCGCATCCGCGACGTCGTTCTTAGATGCCGGCGCAGCGGCGTGGTCGTCGTTTTCAAGACGCCCAAGCCCGCTGCCCTGCTCGCCGCGCCCGGCGCGATCAGCAAGAGCATCGTGGCACGGGGTCTTGGCGGACCTCTTCCCTTCGTCGGCAGCAACGCTGCCGTCTCGGACGACGGCGCGCCGGCGATGCTGCAAGCGGCTGACGACCCGGGCGACGGCGTCCACCGTAACGGCGCCGGCTCCGGGCAGGAGGCGATGGCTGCCCATGTGCCGGTGCAAGGCGACTACACCGGAAGAAGCGCGATCCCACAAGGCGCGGTCCGTCCTGATTTCGGGCGAACGCTCGGCACTGCGCTCTCGGCCCGCTTCAGGACGCTATAAAGCGGATGAGGAAGACCTGCCCGGCGATCTCCGCCCCGAACCGATCCGTGAACGGCAGCGGCGCGCATCGCGCGATACCCTCAGCGATGGACGTCGAAAGCTTCGCGTTCGCGTCGGGGCTATCCGCCGACGCCTTGCGGAAGGTGATGAACGGCTTGCCGAACACCGACCCGTCGCGGCGGAAGCTGAGCCGGACGGTGATCTCGTCGCCCACGTGCGGCGCACGCCAACAGGCCTCGATCGCCCGGCCGACATCGGCAGGCGTGTCGACGGGTCCGGCGTGTCGCTCGTCGGTCGTGATGATGATCGCTTCGGAAAAGTACGAGACCGTGGTCTTCGCGTGAACGCATGTCGACGTGGTCACGAGCACCGGCAGCACCGTCATACAAAAGCGTCCGCGCATGGTGCTCCCGATCCGCAGTTGCTCGTTGTCCGTTGAACCCGTTCCAGACGGCCCCATCCACCCTCGACCGTCCGGTCAACGCTCAACCCGCCCGCGCCGGTGAATTTTCTTTGAAGCCCGCCCGCTTCTTCGCCGACGACAGCAAGCCGTTCTCCGATGCCGTGCGCGGCCCGATGGTTCGCGGCGGCATGACGGCGTGCC
>CAXTFM010000019.1:0-7498 GCA_964243435.1 uncultured Beijerinckiaceae bacterium | reverse complement strand
CCCTGGCGCCAAGTCGACGACGGCTGCGGTGACGTGCAGACGGCCTGGGACATGAACGACCACGAAGCCATTTCGCATCTGACATTTCAGCGATCGGCAAGGCTGGCGCTGCCGGTATCCGCGACACGCAGATAAATCACGTTCTGCACGCGCTCTTGCTCGGACAACTGCGTCCTGCGACGCTTGCGTCGTGGTGGGCGCGACAGGGATTGAACCTGTGACCCTCCCCGTGTGAAGGGGATGCTCTCCCGCTGAGCTACGCGCCCATCCTGGTACGTCCAAACCAGCCAAGGGCACCGAACACGCTGTTTCGCCGCGCAAGGCCTTTCCCTTATGAGGAAAGGCCCATCCGCAAAGCCCTGCGTTCGGCCGCGCCTTTATCGTGGCACCGAGTGGCGAAGTCAAACGGTGGGCGGCACCATCGCCGCCGATGTCGCGAACAGCTCCGGGTGGCGCAATTGCAGGCTGAGCACCAGCACCAGCGTCTTGAGATCGTCGATCGCGCCGGTCGCCGCCCGCGCGGCGAGGTCGGCGAGGGCGACCTCCTCCACGACGATCTGTTCGCCTTCGCCAGCGAGGCCACCGCCGGTGGCGACGCGGTCCGTCATCGCGTAGGGCGCAAGGTACAGGTGGAGGCGCTCCGTCGAGATGCTCGGCATGGGGTAGGGGGCACCGACCGGCTCCAGTGTGCCGAGCCGCACCCCGGTCTCCTCGAACACCTCGCGCCGCGCCGCCGCCGGCGGCGACTCGCCGCTTCCCGCTTCGATGCCGCCGGCCGGCGCTTCGTCCATCTCGCCCGCTTCACCGCACAGCAGCGGGCCGACGCGCAGCTGCCGCACGAGCAGCGCGACGCGGCGCTCCGCGTCGTAGGGAAGTACGCAGGAGGCTTCGCCGTGATCCTCGAAAACGCGGACCACGGTGTTCCCGTCGCGCTCGCTGATCGTGGCAACGCCGAAGGTGGTCCAACCGCGGTAAAGAACGCGTCGTTCGACCTCGCGCCCCGCCATTCAGGCCGCCCGCGCCGGCAGCACCGCGGCGCAGGCGGCGACGGCCGCGTCCAACTCGTCGAAATGCGAGATGATGCGGTCGGGCGCGAGCGTGCTCATCGGCTCCGGCGCGTAGCCGAAGTCCACGCCGATCACCGGCAACCCGGCGTTGCGCGCCGTCGACACGTCCGTCGCCGTGTCGCCGATGAGGATCGCACGCGCGGGATCGCCCCCCGCCGCCTCCACCGTGAAACGCAGCGTGGCCCCGTCCGGCTTCGACACGGCAAAGGTGTCGGCGCCGGCGATGGTCGCGAAGCGGTCGGTGAGGCCGAGGTCGCCGAGCAGCATGCGCGCCGGCGTTTCGTACTTGTTGGTGCAAACCGCCAGCCGGTGGCCGGCGGCGGCGAGCCGGTCGAGCGCGGCGACGACACCCGGATAGGGCTGGGTCCGATCCGACAGATGCGCCTCGTATTGCACGAGGTAGGCGGCAAACATCGCCTCGATCCGGCCGTCGGATACCTGCGCGCCTTGCGCTTCCAGCCCGAGGCGGATCAGCACGCGCCCGCCGCGCCCGACGAACTTCCGCGCGCTTTCCAACGGCACGGGGCCGACACCCTCGCGTGCGAGGATGACGTTGAGCGCATCGACGAGATCGGGGGCGCTGTCGACGAGCGTGCCATCGAGGTCGAAAACGAGGGTGGGGGCGTCGGTGTCGGCCATGCCGTCGCGTTAGCGGGTGCGGCACGATCGAACAAGCCGGCACATCGCCCCGCGACTAGCGTTGACGAACGGGGCACGATGCTCGTGGTATCAGGATACCGCTATGCGAAAATGCTGTTACGGCGAGCAAAACGCGTCGTCTGCCTTGACTTCCACGGCGCGTAACGTTTTATGCCGGATCAAATCGAAGCGGAAGCAACCATGTTCGGCAAGACCATTTCGACCAAGACGGCCGAAATCGAGAAAAAGTGGGTCATCATCGACGCGACCGGGCTCGTGGTGGGACGCCTCGCCTCGATCGTCGCGCTGCGTTTGCGCGGCAAGCACAAGGTGAGTTTCACGCCGCACATGGACGATGGTGACAACATCATCGTGGTCAATGCGGACAAGGTGGTGTTCACCGGCCGCAAGCGCGAAAACAAGGTGTACTACCACTACACCGGCTTCCAGGGCGGCATCAAGGAACGCACCGCGCGATTCGTGCTCGACGGGCGCTTCCCCGAGCGCGTGGTCGAGAAAGCAGTGGAGCGCATGCTCCCGCGCGGACCGCTCGGGCGCAAGCAGCTCGGCAACCTGCGCGTATACAAGGGCTCTGCCCACCCCCACGAAGCGCAGCAGCCGACCGTGCTCGACATCGCCGCGATGAACCGCAAGAACAAGGCAGCCTGATCATGGCCGAGACGCTGTCCTCCCTCCAGGACCTCAAAAGCGCAACCGCGACGCCGCAGCCGGACGCCCCCGTTCACCTTCAGAAGCTTGACAAACTCGGGCGCGCCTATGCCACCGGCAAGCGCAAGGACGCAGTCGCCCGCGTGTGGATCAGGCCGGGCTCCGGCAAGATCCAGGTCAACGGAAAGTCCTACGAGTCGTACTTCGCCCGTCCCGTGCTGCGCATGATCGTGCAGCAGCCGCTCGGCATCACCAGCCGCGTCGGCCAGTACGACCTGCTCGTCAACGTGACCGGCGGTGGCCTCAGCGGGCAGGCCGGTGCCGTTCGCCATGGCCTCAGCAAGGCGCTGACCTACTACGAGCCGGACCTTCGCCCCGTGCTCAAGAAGGAAGGTTTCCTGACCCGCGACGCCCGCGTGGTCGAGCGCAAGAAGTACGGCAAGAAGAAGGCCCGCCGCTCGTTCCAGTTCTCCAAGCGCTGATCCGCCCGGCGCGGACCGCGGCAAGGGTCCGGAACATGCAAAGGCGGCTTCGGCCGCCTTTTCGCATTTCAGGGAGCAGGAATTGATGACGGCGCGCATCTTCATCGACGGCGAGGCGGGTACCACGGGGCTCGGCATCCGCGACCGACTCGCCGGCCGGCCGGGCGTGGAACTGCGCAGCCTTGGCGAGGGTGAGCGCAAGGACGTCGACGCCAAGCGCGCCCTGTTGCGCGAGGTCGACCTCGTCATCCTTTGCCTGCCCGACGCGGCGGCGAGGGAAACGGCGGCACTCGTCGCCGCCCTGCCCGACGGCCCGCGCCTGCTCGACGCCTCCACGGCGCACCGCGTCGCGCCGGGCTGGGTGTACGGCTTTCCCGAACTGGCGCCGGGACAGGCGGCGGCGATCCGCGCCGCGCGCCGCGTGTCCAATCCCGGCTGCTATGCCAGCGGTGCCATCGCGCTGCTGCGGCCGTTGCGCGACGCCGGCCTGCTTGCCGCCGATGCGCCCGTCGCGATCAACGCGGTGTCCGGTTATTCCGGCGGCGGGAAGGCGACGATCGCCGACCACGAGGCCGGCCGCGCCCCGAACTTCGAGCTTTACGCCCTCGGCCTCGACCACAAGCACGTGCCGGAGATCATGCGCTACGGGCGTCTGGAGCGGCGCCCCGTCTTCGTGCCCTCCGTCGGGCGCTTCGCGCAGGGCATGCTGGTGTCGCTGCCGCTTCACCTCGACGAGCTGCCCGGTCGCCCCCGCGCCGCCGACCTCGCCGCGGCGCTCGCCGCCCATTACGGCACCGGCGGCCGCGTGCGCGTCGCCGACATGGCGGGTGCCGCCCGCATCGAACCGGAGTCGCTGAACGGCAGCGACGCCATGGAACTGCACGTCTTCGCCCATGAGGCGCAGCGCCAAGCCTTGCTCGTCGCCAAGCTCGACAACCTCGGCAAGGGCGCCTCGGGCGCCGCCGTGCAAAGTCTGGAGCTGATGCTCGGGCTGTGACGGCGTCGGAATGCGCCGGCGGAAATGACGAGCCGCATGCGGCAGTGATGTTCCCTCGGGCCGACAATGGTAACGGAGCCTTGCGCCATCGCACGATCTAGCAGCCGTTCCTCCGCTTGAAAAATCGTGTCGTGGGTCCGCGCCCGCTCGCGGCGTGCCGTGCCCGCCTCGCCCCGACCGGCGGCGTCTGCGCCCGGTCATCTCACTTGGTCACCTCACTCGGTCACCTCACTCGGTCATCCCGCCTCGATCAGGCGGATCGCGTCCTCGCGCTCGAACAGGTGCAGCAGCGTGCGGATCGCGGGACCCCTCGGTCCGGCGAGGTCCGGGTCAGCGTCAACAACGCGCTGCGCGACGTCGCGCGCCAGGCTCAGCAACCCGCCATGGTGGTCAAGGCTCGCCAGGCGGAAGCCGGGCGCGCCGGATTGCCTCGTGCCCAGCACCTCGCCCTCGCCGCGCAGCCGCAGGTCCTCCTCGGCGATGAGGAAGCCGTCCTCCGTTTGCCGGAGGATGTCGATGCGCGATTGCGCCACCGCGCCGAGCGGCGCCTTGTAAAGCAGCAGGCAGGCGGAGGCGCCGGACCCGCGCCCGACCCGGCCGCGTAGCTGGTGGATCTGCGCGAGGCCGAAGCGTTCGGCGTGCTCGATCACGATGATCGTCGCCTCCGGCACGTCGACGCCGACCTCGATCACGGTCGTCGCGACGAGCACGGCGGTGTCGCCGCTGGCGAAGGCGGCCATCGCGGCATCCTTCTCCGGCCCCTTCATGCGGCCGTGGACGAGACCGACCCTGTCGCCGAATACGCCGCGCAGGTGCTCGTAGCGGTCCTGGGCGGCGGCGGCGTCGACCTCCTCGCTTTCCTCGACGAGCGGGCACACCCAGTAGGCGCGCTTGCCCAGCGCCACCGCCTGCAGCAAGCGCCCGACGACGGCGTCGAGGCGCTCGACGGGCAGGGCGCGCGTGTCGATCGGCTGGCGACCCGGCGGCTTCTCGCGCAGCGCGGACACCTCCATGTCGCCGAAGTAGGACAGCACCAGCGTGCGTGGGATGGGCGTCGCCGTCATCACCAGGATGTCGACCGCGTCGCCCTTGCCCGAGAGGGCGAGGCGCTGGTGGACGCCGAAGCGGTGCTGCTCGTCGACCACCGCGAGACCGAGGTCGCGGAAGGCGACCGTGTCCTGGATGAGCGCGTGGGTGCCGACCGCCATGTCGATGGCACCGTTGCGCAAACCCTCCAGCGTGCGGCGGCGCTCCGCCGGCGTGTCGCGGCCGGTGATCAGCGCCATGTGCATGCCCGCCGCAGCGGCGCGCGGTGCCAGTCCGGCGAAGTGCTGACGCGCCAGGATCTCGGTCGGTGCCATCAGCACGGCCTGGCGCCCGGCCTCGACCGCGTCGGCCATGGCGAGCAGTGCGACGATCGTCTTGCCCGAGCCGACGTCGCCCTGCAGCAGGCGCAGCATGCGCTGCGGCGCAGCGAGGTCGCCGCGGATGGCGGCGAGCGCTTCGCGTTGCGCACCTGTCAGCGCGAAGGGCAGCCCCGCCTCGATGGCGTCGGAGCGGGCGTGGCCTGCGGCGCTGGGCCGTCCGGCACGGACCCGCAGCCGTCGCCGCATCAGGGCGAGCGCGACCTGGTGGGCGAACAGTTCATCGAGTGCGAGGCGCATGCGCGGCGGCGATGCGGGGTCGACGGCCTCCGGTCCGTCCGGCCGATGCGCGGCCTGAAGCGCCGCGGCGAAGCCGGGCAGGTTGCCGATACCGAGCCCCAGCCCCTCGAACCAGTCCGGCAGACCCGGCAAGCGGACGAGTGCGCCCTCCACCGCCTTCGCCAGCACGCGCGGGTAGAGCCCCTCCGTGAGGCCGTAGACCGGCTCGGTCAGCGCCATGGCGGCGAAGCCCGCCTCGTCGACGACACGGTCGGGATGCACCATCTGGCGGTGCCCGTTGTAGAGTTCGAGCCGGCCGGATACCCAGCGCTCGGCCCCGAGCGGCAGCATCTTCTCGACCCAGGCGTGGTTGCTGAGGAAGAAGACGAGGAGCACGTCGCCCGTCGCGTCCTCGATCAGCACGCGGTAGGGGGCACGCGAGCGCGGCGGCGGCGCGCGCAGGTCGACCACCGTGGCCTTGAGCGTGACCACCTGGTCGACCGGTGCCTCGGCGATGGGTGGCTGGTGGCGGCGATCGATCACCGCGTGCGGCAGGTGGAACAGCACGTCGAGCACCCGCGCCTCGCCGGTGCCGTGCGCGCAAGCCGGGCCAAGAAGCCGGTCGAGATGGCGGCCGGTCTTCGGCCCGATGCCGGGCAGGCTGGAAGCCGCCGCGAACAGCGGCGTGAGGAGGTGCGGACGCATCGCCTTCCCTTGTACCCGCGCGGCGGGGCGAAACCGCGTTCGATCCATCTAGCGCCGCTGCGCTTACCATCCGTTGAAGGACGCCGGCGCGGTGTGCGCTCGCCATGCCGTCCCACCCGTCCCATATGGTGTGAAAGGAGCCGCCATGCCCGACGCCACCGACCGCGACGGCCTTGACCCGCGCCGCCGCCGCACCTTGTTTCGTGCCTGGCACCGCGGCACGCGGGAAATGGACCTGCTGATGGGCCAGTTCGCGGATGCCAAGCTGAAACATCTTACCGAAGCGGAACTCGACGACTTCGAGCTGCTGATCGAGGCACCCGACCGCGACGTGTTCACTTGGTTGACCGGCGAGGTCGCGGTGCCCGGCAACTACGACACGCCGGTGTTCCGCCGCTTGCGCGCTTTCCACACGCACGAGTCGCCGCTCCACCTTTGACCGGCGTGCCGCGCGGCGCCGGCAGCGTTGCCACCACCGTGCGATCCTCCTATGGTCCCGCCCAACAATCCCCGTCCGCAGCGAGTTGAACCGTCTAGATGCGCGCCGAAGCCGAAGCGCTGGTCGAGAACATCAAGCAGTCCATGGGACTGCTGAGGAGGCATCTTTGACGTCGATGCCGCAACGCGTCGCCTCGCCGAGCTGAACGCCCGGGTCGAGGACCCGACCTTCTGGAACGATGCCGACGCCGCGCAGAAGATGATGCGCGAGCGTACCGAACTCGAGGACCGCCTCGGCTCGCTCGGCCGCTTCGAGCGCGATCTCGAGGACGCCATGACCCTCGTCGAACTCGGCGAAGCGGAAGGGGACGCCGCGACCGAGCGCGAAGGGCTCGACGCGCTCAAGGGCTTGAAGCTCGATGCCGAGCGGCGCCAGGTCGAAGCGCTGTTGTCGGGCGAGGTCGATCCCAACGACACCTATATCGAGGTGCATTCCGGCGCCGGCGGCACGGAGTCGTGCGACTGGGCGCGCATGCTGTTTCGCATGTACGCGCGGTGGGCGGAGCGCCATCGTTACAAGGTCGAGATCATCGAGGAAACGTCGGGCGACGAGGCCGGGATCAAGTCGGCGACGCTGCTTGTCAAGGGCCACAACGCCCATGGCTGGGCCAAGGTCGAGGCCGGCGTGCACCGGCTCGTGCGCATCTCGCCCTACGACTCCAACGCCCGCCGGCACACCAGCTTCGCGTCCGTGTGGGTGTACCCCGTCATCGACGACAAGATCGAGATCGACGTGAAGGAGGCGGACTGCCGCATCGACACCTACCGCTCGTCGGGCGCCGGCGGCCAGCACGTCAA
>CAXTFM010000018.1:32506-36206 GCA_964243435.1 uncultured Beijerinckiaceae bacterium | reverse complement strand
GCGCTGTCGTCGGGGCAGGAGGGCGGTCGGGACCGGGGTTCGAAAGCCCGGCGATCGAAGCCGGCAACGGAAGCCCGGCATAGCAAGCCCGACATGGGAAGCCCGGCGACGTGTCCCGACGACGGCCGAGCAGCGAAGGCGCACCGCGACCTGATGAACCTGCCCTTCCCGCCCCCGGACCAGGCAACGCGCGACCGCGCCAGCGGCGTCACGCTGGTGCTCGGGCCGACCAACACCGGCAAGACCCACTACGCCATCGAGCGCATGCTGGCGCACCGCTCCGGCATGATCGGCCTGCCGCTGCGCCTGCTCGCCCGCGAAGTGTACAACCGCGTCGTCGCCAAGGTCGGCAGCGAGGCGGTGGCGCTCGTCACCGGCGAGGAGAAGATCAAGCCGCGCCAGCCCCGCTACTGGGTGTGCACGGTGGAAGCCATGCCGCGCGACCTCAACCTCGCCTTCGTGGGCGTCGACGAGATCCAGCTCGGCGCCGACCTCGACCGCGGCCACACCTTCACCGACCGGCTGCTCAACCGCCGCGGCACGGAGGAAACGCTGCTGATCGGCGCGGGCACGATGGAGCGCGCGCTGCTCGACCTGTTGCCCGGCGCCCGCCTCATCACGCGCCCGCGCTTGTCCAAGCTGAGCTTCGCCGGGGAGCGCAAGATCGCCCGGCTGCCGCCGCGCAGCGCCATCGTCGCCTTCTCGGCGGAGGAGGTTTACGCCATCGCCGAATGGATCAGGCGGCAGCGCGGCGGCGCGGCGGTGGTGCTCGGGGCCCTGTCGCCGCGCACCCGCAACGCCCAGGTCGACATGTACCAGGCGGGCGACGTCGACTACATCGTCGCCACCGACGCCATCGGCATGGGCCTCAACCTCGACGTCGACCACATCGCCTTCGCCGGCGACCGCAAGTACGACGGCTGGCACTACCGCCGCCTCAACCCGGCCGAGTTCGGGCAGATCGCCGGGCGCGCCGGGCGCCACCTCAAGGACGGCACCTTCGGTACGACGGGGCGCTGTTCGCCCTTCGACGGCGACCTCGTCGAGATGCTGGAGGACCACCGCTTCGAGCCGGTGCGCATGCTGCAATGGCGCAACACGGAACTCGACATGGCGAGCATCGCCGACCTCACCGCGTCGCTCGACAGGCTGCCCGGCGAGGCGGGGCTGACGCGGGCACCGCTCGCCGCCGACCAGATGGCGCTCGACATCGCCGCGCGCGACCCGGCGGTGTGCAAGGTCGCCCGCAACAGGGGCGACGTGCTGCGGCTGTGGGAATGCTGCCAGATCCCCGACTACCGCAAGCTGTCGCCGGCGGCGCACAGCGAGCTGGTGCTCACCGTGTACGGGTTCGTGGTCCGCGCCGGGCACATCCCCGACGACTGGTTCGCCCGCCACGTCGACCTGCTCGACCGCACGGACGGCGAGATCGACACGATCGCCGCGCGCATCGCGCAGGTACGAACCTGGACCTTCATCGCCAACCGGCCGGACTGGCTGCGCGATCCCGAGCATTGGCAGGGCGTGACGCGTCGGGTAGAGGACACGCTGTCGGACGCGCTTCACGAGCGCCTGGCTCAAAGATTCGTCGATCGCCGGACCAGCGTCCTGCGCCGGCGTTTGCGAGAGAATGCGATCATGGAAGCCGAAATCACCTCGGGCGGCGACGTCATGGTGGAAGGCCAGCACGTCGGGCAGCTGAACGGCTTCCGCTTCACGGCGGACCCGCAGGCGGCGGGCGAGGAGGCGCGCACGCTGAACGCCGCCGCGCAGAAGGCGCTGGCGTCCGAGATCGAGGGCCGCGCCACCCGCGTCCACGAGGCGGTGGACGAGGCCTTCGTGCTGGCCAATGACGGGCTGATCCGCTGGCTCGGCGAGCCGATCGGGCGCATCGCCGCCGGCAGCCACGTCCTGGAGCCGCACCTCCGCGTCATCGCCGACGAGCAGCTCACCGGCCCGGCGCTGGAAACGGTGCAGCGCCGCCTCGAACTCTGGCTCGCCCAGCACGTCGCCAAGCTGCTCGGCGCCTGCAAGGAGCTGGAAGGCGGCGAAGCGCTCGACGGCATGGCCCGCGGCATCGCCTTCCAGATCGGGGAAGCGCTGGGCGTGCTGGAGCGGGCAAAGGTCGCCGACGAGCTGAAGACCCTGCCGCAGGACGCGCGCGCCGCGCTGCGCAAGCTCGGCGTGCGGTTCGGCGCCTATCACCTCTACCTGCCGGCGCTGATCAAGCCGGCGCCGCGCGCGCTCGCCGCGCAGCTTTGGGCGCTGAAGAACGCCGGGACGGAGGAGATGCGCGGCACGGACGACGTGCCCCACCTCGCCGCCTCGGGTCGCACGAGCTTCGTCGCCGACCCCGCCGTGCCCAAGGGCTTCTACCGCGTCGCCGGCTTCCGCGTGTGCGGCGAGCGCGCGGTGCGCGTCGACATATTGGAGCGGCTCGCCGACCTGATCCGCCCGGCGATCGCCTACCGCCCCGGCACCACGCCGGGCGACCCGCCGCCCGGCACCGCGGATGGCGACGGCTTCGTGGTGACGGTGGGCATGACCTCGCTGGCCGGCTGCTCGGCCGAGGCCTTCGGCTCCGTGCTGAAGTCCCTCGGCTACGTGCTCGACCGCCGTGCCGGCCCGGCAATCACCGTACCCCTCCTGCCCAAGGCGCCCACCGAGCCGGTGCATGCCGCGCCGGTCGCCGGCGGAGGGGCGGCACCCGTCGCCGAGGCCGACCCGGCCGGGAACAAGGCCGAGGTGCCGATGTTCGACGCGGCGGCCCCGGCCGACGAGGCGGGGGAGCACGCGGACGACCTGGAAAGCCGCGTCAGCCTCGCCCGGCAAAGCGAGTTGATCGCCGCGGCGCTTGAAGGCGGCGCGCTCGACGCCATCGAGCCGCTGCCGCAGGCGCCCGCGCAGCCTGACGCGCACCAGCCATCCGTCGACGAGGCGCCTGCCCTCGAAGCGACACCGCCTCACGTCGCGGAGGCGCCGGCTGAGTCCGAGGTCCAGGCGTTTGAGGTCCACGCGTCCGAGGCGCGTGAGTCAGAAGCGCATGCGTCCGGGGCGGACGCGGCCGAGCCGGACCACGATGCGCCGGAGGTCGACGCGGCATCCGCGCCGCCTGTCGACGAACCGGACCTCGCCGCGCCGATGCAGCTCCACGGCGCGGGTGCCGGGCAGACCACCGTGGACGAGGCCGCGATGGCGGCCGCAACCGAGCCGTCGCCCGACGCGGTGTCGGCGGCACTGATCGAAGGCGGCCCGGCGGCGTTCGAATCGGGGACGCCTGCCAACGTTGCGCCGGCGCAGGAGGCCGCGGCGAGCGCGCAGCCCGAAGCGGTGGAAATCCCGTTGATCGAGGTATGGCGGCCGCACCGCCACAACGTCCACAATCGCCGTCCGGCGGCGGAGAACCGTCGCGGCGGCGCGCGTCGTCCCGGCGTCCCGGCGGGGCGTGGAGGGCAGGGCGTGGACGCCGAGGTCGGCCAGCCCCTGGGCGAACGGCAGGGCAACCGTCGATCCCGCGACGGCCGGGGAGGCGCGGGTGCGCCGGGCGGTCGCGGCCGACCGAACCGCGCGCCCGCCGCGCCGGGGTCGGCCGCCCACCAGGCACCTGTCGGTCAGGCACCCGCCGGCCAGGCACTCCCTGGCCAAGCACTCCCTGGCCAAGCACCTGCGGTCCAGGCGCGTGACGGCGAGCACCGCCGCG
>CAXTFM010000018.1:12402-32406 GCA_964243435.1 uncultured Beijerinckiaceae bacterium | reverse complement strand
GCACTCCCTGGCCAAGCACCTGCGGTCCAGGCGCGTGACGGCGAGCACCGCCGCGATGGCCGCCGCGACAACCGTCGCGATGCCACACCCGAGCGCCGTGACGGGCGCCGCTTCGGTTCGACGGACGCGCCGCCGAAGCCGCGCGAGCGCCAGCCCGACCCGAACTCGCCCTTCGCCAAGCTCGCCGCGCTCAAGGCGCAGATGGAAAAGGAAAAGGGCTGAGGACGCCGCCGGCCCCGCCCTGCGGGATCAGGTTGCCGAGGGCGGGAACGTCTTCGGCGCCGGGCTGACGGAAAGCGCTCGGCCGCCCTTGATCTGCCGCACGGCGAGGCCGCGGTCGTTCAAGCCGTCGGCACGGAAGCGGAACACGCCGTCGGCGCCGGTGAAGCCCGAGCGGTTCAACAGCACGGTGTCGGAATAGCGCTGCGACCCTTGCGAGCGCGCCAGGGCGGCGGCGAGCGACACGGCGTCATAGGACAGGGTCGCGATGCGCGTGGGGTCGGCGTTGTACTTCGCGCGATAGCGGCTGGCGAAAGCGTTGAAGCCGCCGTTCTCCGGCGCGGCGAACCACGCCCCCTGCAACGCCGGCAGCGCCATCACGCGCGCGTCGTCCCACAGGCCGGTGCCGAGGATCTGCACGCGCTCCGGCTGGAGGCCGGCGGCGGCGAGCGACGTCGACATGGCCGGCATGGCCTCGGCCTGCTCGGGGATGAACAGGGTGTCGATGCCCTCGCCGAGCCCGGCGACCTTGCGCACCGCCTCGTCGCGCGTCGCCGCGGTGTAGTGCTCGACGCCGAGGACGCGGATGCCGCGCTTGGCCGTTTGCGCCTGGAACTCTGCTTCCGCGACGCGTCCGTAGTCGTTGTCGGGGATCAGCGCCGCCGCCGACTTCTTGCCCTTGGACGCGGCGAAGTCGACGATGCGGTCGACATAGCTTTCGATGAGGAACGACAGCAGGTACGAGCCGTGGGCGGCGGTGGATGTGTCCGTTGAAAAGGCGATCATCGGCTTGCCGGCCGAGCGCACCACCTTCGACACTTCGCGCACGTCGGGCGCGAACAAGGGACCGATGACGATCTCGGCGCCGTCGCCGAGCGCCTGTTCGGCGGCGGCGCGCGCCCCGTCCGGCGTCGAGTGGTCGTCCTTGATGAGGACGGTGACCTCGTTGGCGTTGGAGTCGGCATAGGCGAGGTCGGCGGCGTTGCGCAGCGATTGGCCGACGAGGCTCGGCTGGCCGTTCGGCGAGGTGAGCGGCAGGATCAGCGCGATCTTGACGGTGCCCGTGCCGATCGCGTCGCCGCCGGGGGCGCCGCCGGGCAGGGCGGAGGCGGTCACCTTGCCGACGGGCGCCTTGAGCGACACGTCGGGGTCGCCCGACGCCACCTTGCCGCCGCCCGTGCCGATCGTCGAGCCGCAGGCGGCAAGCGCCACCGCCCCCGCGAGCGCCAGGGACAACCGGCAGGTGCGACGCGCCGCCGCCGCCGACAGCACGGATCGCGCGCGGCCACTGGGGCCCGCGAAGGAGTGGGATCCCGCAAAGGAACGAACCCTTGATCGCACGCCGTGCCTCTTCCGTCCGGGCGTTTCTGCCATGAACGCCCGGCCGCCGTGCCCGGGAGGCATGGGCCACCTGTCAAGCCCGCAGGAAATCAGCGCGCTGCGCCGAAACTAAGGCGCAGCGCGCGCGCGGGAAGCGGCGGCGGAACGGAGCGGGCCGTCCCGCCGTTCCTGAAACGCCTGGGGGATTGTCGTATGGACGTCAAGGGAACCGTGCGCGCTCCTGGCGCCGAGGGCAAGCGCGGCTGGGGATTGCGCGCGACGCCGCGACGCCGGGCGCCCCGCGCCGCACGTGGGCGGACGCGCCCGCCGGGCACCGCGGCGACCTTTCTGCCCTGGTACCTCATCGTGCTCGGCGTCGCGGTCGCCGCCTCGACCAGTGCCGCCCAGCACAGGGCCGTGACCCTGTTGTCGGACACGTCGGGCGGCGACACCGATCCGCTTCCCGATGCTGCACCCACCTGGATGAAGGAAAGCCGGCAGGCGCGCCGCGCCTGGACGCTGGTGAACCGGGTGGTGGACCGCATGGGCCGCGACAACCTGACCCTCGTCGCCGCCGGCATCGCCTTCTACGCCATGTTCTCGATCTTCCCGGCACTCGGCGCGCTGGTGTCGATCTACGGGTTCTTCGGCGACACCCACGTCGTGCAAGGGCAGGTGCAGCAGCTCACCGTGCTCCTGCCGGGCGAAACGGCGAAGCTGCTCAACGACGCCTTGAGCGCGCTGATGAGCAAGCCCAACGCCAGCCTCAGCTCCGGCCTCTTCATCAGCCTCGGCGTGGCGATCTGGGCGGCGCGCGCCGGCACCTCATCCCTGATGACGGGGCTCAACGTCGCGTTGGAAAAGCCGGAACAGCGCAGCCTCATCGCGCAGAACGCGATCGCGATCGGCCTCACCTTCGGCGCCATCGTCTTCGCCATGGTGGCGCTGACCATCGTGGCGGTCATTCCCCTCGTCATCAACGTGCTGCCGCTCGACGCGCAGCTCCGCGACTGGCTGGCCTATTCGCGCTGGCCCGTGCTCGGCGTCTTCATCGTGCTCTCGCTCGACGTGATCTACCGCTTCGGTCCGAGCCACGGCCGCCCGCGCTGGCACACGGTGACGGCGGGCACGCTGTTCGCCGCCGCGCTGTGGATCGTCGGGTCCTGGGCCTTCTCCCTCTACGTCACGACGTTCGGCAGCTACGACAAGATGTACGGCTCGCTCGGCGCCGTGATCGTGCTGCTGCTGTGGTTCTGGATCTCGGCGCTGATCGTGCTGGTGGGCGCCACCATCGATGCCGTGCGCGCCGACATGAAGAAGCGCTAGCGCGCGGCGTGCCCGGCCGTGTCGGCCCTACGAGGCCGTCCAGCCGCCGTCGAGCGACAGGATCGAGCCGGTCATGTTGCACGCCGCGTCGGAGGCGACGTAGACCGCCAGCGCCGCGACCTCGGCGATGGTGACGAAGCGCTTGGTCGGCTGCGCCTTCAGCATCACCTCCTCGATCACCTGCTCCTTGGTCATCCCGCGCGCCGCCATGGTGTCGGGGATCTGCGCCTCGACGAGCGGCGTCCACACGTAGCCGGGGCAGATGGCGTTGCAGGTGACGCCGGCGGCGGCGAGTTCGAGCGCCACCGTCTTGGTAAGGCCGGCGATCCCGTGCTTGGCCGCGATGTAGGCCGACTTGAACGGCGAGGCGACGAGGGCGTGGGCGGAGGCGATGTTGATGATGCGCCCGAAGCCCCGCGCCTTCATGCCGGGCACCGCCGCGCGCACGCTGTGGAAGCTCGACGACAGGTTGACCGCGATGATGCGGTCCCATTGCTCGACCGGGAGGTCCTCGACCGGCGACACGAACTGGATGCCGGCATTGTTGACGAGGATGTCAACGGCGCCGAACGCGTCCTCCGCTTCCGCGACCATGGCGGCGATCTCCGCCGGCTTCGTCATGTCGGCGGGCGAGTAGCGGCAGGCGACGTCGAACTCGCCCTCGATCTTCGCGCGTTCCGCCTCGATCCCCGCCGGGTCGCCGAGGCCGTTGAGGGTGACGCGGGCGCCGGTGGCGGCGAGGGCGCGGGCGATCCCCAAGCCGATGCCGCTCGTCGAACCCGTGACCAACGCCGACCTGCCGCCCGCCATGGTGATGTCCCCGCCGTGTCCGCGTCCATCTAGCCCGTCGCGCCGGCGTCGCGCCAGGGGGTCGCGACGGGTCCACCGAGAGGTTTGGCGAGCGGTTCGCGGCGGGTGCGGCCGCGCGTCGTGCGCGCCGGTCTCCCGCGCCGCAGCCGACGCGCGACCGGGCATTGCCCGTGCCGGCGGGATCGCTCATAACTTGCGGCGCACCCCGAGCGGGCGTCGCGGGCGGTTCGTTTCGTTGCCGGCGTTGACGCGCCTTCGGGTCACCATGCCGCATGAACAGGATCGCCGGGAGGCGTAGGACATCCTTTATCTGTGGGGCCGCTTGCCGTTTCCTGCGGCTCGGTCGTCTTCCTGCCAGGGATTGCTGAACGTTTTGACCTTCGCTTATCGCCCGGCAACCTCGCGCAGCACCTACAAGAAGGCGGTCGTCATCGGCGCCGGGCCCGGCGGCCTCGCCGTCGCGCTGCTCCTCGCCAGGGAGGGCGTCAAGGTCACCCTGTTCGAGCGCGACGGCGTCGTCGGCGGCCGGACGCGGACGCTTGAAACGCCGGAAGGCTACCGCTTCGACCTCGGCCCGACCTTCTTCCTCTACCCCAAGGTGCTGTCCGAGATCTTCGCGTCCTGCGGCGAGCGCCTCGAGGACCACGTGAAGCTGGAGCGCCTCGACCCGCAGTACCGGCTGGTGTTCGAGGGCGGCGGCGAGCTGCGGGCGACGCCGGACGTCGAGCGTCTCACCGCCGAGATCGCGCGCCTCGCACCCGACGACGCGAAGAACGTGCAGCGCTTCTTCGAGCACGGGCGCACCAAGCTCAAGCTGTTCGAGCCGGTGCTGGAACAGCCGTTCCACCGTTGGCGCGACATGGCGTCGAAGGCGATGCTGGCGGCGCTGCCCAAGCTCCAGCCGCTGACGACCGTCGATGGCGAGCTGCGCCGCTACTTCAAGGACCCGCGCGTCCGCCTCGCCTTCTCGTTTCAAACGAAATACCTCGGCATGTCGCCGTTCAAGTGCCCGAGCCTGTTCTCCATCCTGAGCTTCCTCGAATATGAGCACGGCGTGTACCACCCCGTCGGCGGCTGCGGCGCCGTGTCGGACGCGATGGCCGCGCTGGCGCGCAAGCTCGGCGTCGACATCCGCCTCGACACGCCCGTCGAGCGCGTGCTGTACGAGAACGGCGCCGTCTGCGGTGTCGTCGCCGGGGGGCGCGAGCAGCGCGCCGACGCCGTGGTGGTCGGCGCCGACTTCGCCCACGCGATGCCGGGTCTGGTGCCGGAGGAGGCGCGGCCGCGCTGGCGCGACGCCAAGATCGCCAAGGCCCGCCTGTCGTGCTCGACCTTCATGCTCTACCTCGGCATCGAGGGGCGCATGCCCGACGACCTGCCCCACCACTCGATCCTGCTGTCCAAGGACTACCGCCGCAACATCCGCGAAATCTCGGGCGGCGTGCTCTCGGACGAGCCGTCCATCTACCTCCAGCACGCCGGCTACACCGATGGCGGCATGGCGCCGCCCGGCCACAGCAGCCTGTACGTGCTCGCCCCCGTGCCGAACCTGCGCGCCGGTATCGACTGGGACAAGGAGCGCGCCCGCTTCCGCGCCCTGGTGCTCGACCGCCTCAAGCTGCTCGGCGTGCCGAACCTCGAAGGCCGCATCCGCTACGAGAAGCTCGTCGACCCGGTCGGCTGGCGCGACGACTACGCGGTGTACCAGGGCGCGACCTTCAACCTGTCGCACGACCTCGGGCAGATGCTGTACTTCCGCCCCCACAACCGGTTCGGCCGGGGCATGTACCTCGTCGGCGGCGGCACCCATCCGGGGTCCGGCCTGCCGGTGATCTACGAGGGCGCCCGCATCACCGCGCGCCTGCTGCTCGAAGACCTCGGGCGTGAAACGGCGCACGCGCCCCTGACGCCCACGCTGGGCACGGCGGACGACGGCCGCCCGCTTATTGAACCGGCCCTGGCGCCGGCGATTGACCCGGCGATGGCTTGCGACGCCGCCGGACGAGCCACCTTCCACGGAGACGAGCGTTGAACATTCACGCCATGCCGAAGCGGGTTGCGGTGATCGGCGGCGGCCTCGGCGGCCTCGCCGCGGCCTGCGTGGCGGCGGCGCGCGGCCATGCCGTCACCGTGTTCGACAAGAACGACTGGATGGGCGGCAAGGCGGCGCTGCTGGAGGAAGGCGGCTACCGCTTCGACATGGGGCCGACCATCCTCACCGTGCCGGCGGTGCTGGAGCGCATCTTCGCCGAAGCCGGCGCCAAGCTGTCCGACTACCTCGACCTGCGCCCGCTCGACCCGCAATGGCGCTGCTTCTTCGACGGCGGCGAGCGCATCGACCTCCTCGCCGACGTCGATGCGATGGCGGCCTCCATGGACCGCTTCGCGCCCGGCACCGGGGCCGGCGAGGGCTACCGCCGCTTCCAGGCGATCTCCGAACAGCTCCACACCGTGTCCGAGCGCTTCTTCTTCTGGCGCGCGGTGCAGGACCTGTTCGACACCATCGACCTCCGCGCCAACATGAACCCGTCGACGCTGCGCGACGTGATCTCGCTGCGCATGCATTCCACCGTCGCCGGCACCATCCGCGGCCAGGTCAAGGACGCGCGCCTCGCCCAGCTCCTCGACCACTTCGTGCAGTATGTCGGCTCCTCGCCCTACGGTGCGCCGGCCGTGCTCTGCGCCATCGCCCACATGCAGGCGGCGCAGGGCGTGTGGTACCCGGTCGGCGGCACCCGCGCGGTGGCGGACGCCCTGGTCAGGCTCGCGGGCGAGAACGGCGCCGACTTCCGGCCGGCCGAGGAGATCGGCGGCCTCGCCTTCGAGGGCGCGGGCTCGAAGGACACCCGCGTCACCGGCCTGCGCACCGCGCGCGGCGTCGAGCGCTTCGACGCCGTGGTGTCGAACATGGACGCGGTGCGCACCTATCGCGAACTCGTCGGCGGCAAGGTCGGCGACAGCTACGCCGACAGGGAGCCGGCCTGCTCGGGCGTGGTGCTCTACCTCGGGTTGAAGAAGCGCTACGACCACCTCCTCCACCACAACTTCGTGTTCTCCCGCGACCCGAAGGAGGAGTTCGACGCCATCTACAAGCGCGGCGAGCCGGCCCCCGACCCGACCGCCTACCTGTGCGCGCCTTCCGCCACCGAGCCGGGCGTGGCGCCCGACGGCGGCGAGGCGCTCTACGTGCTCGTCCACACGCCCTACCTGCGCCCGCACCACGATTGGCGCTCGGGCGACCTGTACCCGCGCTACCGCCAAGTGATCCTCGACAAGCTGAAGCGCTGCGCCGGCCTCGACGACATCGAGGAGCGCATCGTCATCGAGCGCTCGCTGACGCCGCAGGACATCCACGAGCGCTACAAGGTGCTGAACGGCGCCATCTACGGCCTGGCCTCGCACGGGCGGATGATGGGGGCGTTCAAGCCGGGCAACCGCTCGCGCGAGGTCCGGGGCCTGTACCTCGCCGGCGGCGCCGCCCACCCCGGCCCCGGCATGCCGATGGTGATGATGTCGGGCTGGATCGCGGCCGACGCCGTCGACGCCGACCTGCGCGCCCAGGCGCCGGCCCAAGTATCGGCCGAAGCATCGGCCGAGGCGCCGCTGGCCGCCGTGTCTTGACCCGGCGGCAGGACGCGGAACGCGAGGCGGCGCGGGCCGTTGCCCGCTTCTCCCCGGCGATGTTCCGCTTCTTCGCCGCCCTGTTCGCCCGCGACCTCGCGGCCAACTTCCACGCGGTGCGCTTGTTCGGGCAGGCGCCGGGCGGACCGGCCCTCGACCGGGCCGCGCCGATCGTCGTGTACGCCAACCACCCCTCCTGGTGGGATGCGGCGCTGTTCACTTGGCTGAGTTCGTCGCTGTTCGCCGACCGCCGCTGTTATTGCCCGATCGAGGCGCGGATGCTGGAGCGCTACCGCTTCTTCGGCCGCATCGGCGCCTTCGGCGTCCAGGCCGGCACGCTCGCCGGCGCGTCGACCTTCCTCACCGTGTCGGAGCGCGTGCTGGGGCAGGGTGGCCTGCTGTGGGTCAACGCGGAAGGGCGCTTCAACGACGCGCGCGTGCGCCCGCTCGACGTCATGCCGGGCCTCGCCCGTCTCGCCCGGCGCGTCCCCGCCGCCACCTTCGTGCCGCTTGCGATCGAATACGCCTTCTGGGACGAGCGCCGCCCCAACGTGCTGCTCGGCTTCGGCGAGCCGGTCGCGGCGGCGAGCTTCGCCGGTGCCGAAAGCGCGGACGTCGCCGTTCGCCTCGCCGACGGGCTGACGGCGGCGATGGACGGGCTTGCGCGCGCGGCGACGGCGCGCGACCCCAAGGCGTTTCGCACGCTGCTCGACGGCCGCGTCGGCATCAACGCGGTGTACGACCTGTGGCGCCGCGTCCGGGCGCTGCGCCGCGGCCGGCGCTTCAGCCCGGCGCACGGCGACAACGCGTGAGCCGGTGCCCCCGATGACGTTGCTCCTCGCCGTGCTCGTGCTGGCCTTGGCGCCGCTGGCGATGACGGTCGCCAACCTGTTCGTGCTGCGCGTCCCGCCGCCGGCGCCGCCGGGCACGCCCGTCGCCGTGCTGATCCCCGCGCGCAACGAGGAGGCCGGCATCGGCGCCTGCGTCGAGAGCGTGCTCGCCTCGACGGGCGTCGACCTCGAGGTGATCGTGCTGGACGATCATTCCACCGATGGCACCGCCGCCCGCGTCGAGGAGATCGCGCGGCGCGATCCCCGCCTGCGCCTCGCGGGCGCACCGCCGCTGCCGCCGGGCTGGTCGGGCAAGCAGCACGCCTGCCACGTGCTGTCGGGGCTGGCGACCAAGCCGACGCTGGTCTTCGTCGACGCGGATGTGCGCCTCGCCCCCGGCGCCGCCGCGCGCCTCGCCGCGGCGCTGGCGCGGGCACACCTCGTGAGCTGCGTCCCGCGCCAGGAGATGGGCAGCCTCGGCGAACGCCTGCTCATTCCCATGATCAACGCGGTGCTGCTCGGCTACCTGCCGATCGCGTTGATGCGGCGCGACAACCGCCCGTCGCTCGGCGCCGGCTGCGGCCAGCTCGTCGCCGTGCGCGCCGACGCCTACCGCCGCGCCGGCGGCCATGCCGGCATCCGCACCAGCCTGCACGACGGGCTGATGCTGCCGCGGCTGTTCCGCGAGGCCGGGCTCGGCACCGATCTCGTCGCCGGCGCGACGCTCGCCCGCTGCCGCATGTACCGCGGCACGCGGGCGACCTGGGCCGGCTCGTTGAAGAACGCCACGGAGGGCATGGCCACGCCCTTGGCCCTGCCGGTGTGGACCCTGCTGCTCGCCGGCGGCCACGTCGCACCCTGGGCGGTGCTCGTCGTCGCGCTCGCGGGGGGCAACGGCACCGCCGCGGCCCTGGCCCTGCTGGCCTGCGCCGGCCCGCTCGCCGCCCGCACCCTCCAGGCGTGGCGCTGCCGCGAGCCGCTGCGCGCCGTGCCGCTGCACCCGTTCGCCGTGCTGACCCTGCTCGCCGCGCAATGGGTCGCGCTGCTGCGCCACGCCGCCGGGCGCCCGTCGACGTGGCGCGGCCGCAGCTATCCCGCGAGCGGCTGATGCTGGACGACACCAAGGCCAACGTCGCCCTGCGGCGGCTGCGGGCGGCGCAGCACCGCGACGGCGTCGTGCCGCTCGAGGGGCGGCGCCGGGCGCTGAAGGCGCTGCGCGGCATGGTCGTCGCCCGCGCCGACGACCTCGTCGCCGCCGTCGCCCGCGACTTCGGCGGGCGCTCGCCGCACGAAACGCGGGTGAGCGAGATCGCCATGGCGCTCGCCGCCGTCGACCACGCCCTGCCGCGGCTCAAGCGCTGGAGCCGCCCGGAGCGCGTCAGCGTCGGCTGGCGCTTCTGGCCGGCGCGCGCGCAGGTGCTGAAGCAACCCGTGGGCGTCGCCGGCATCATCGCGCCGTGGAACTACCCCGTGCAGCTCGCCCTGCTGCCGCTCGTGGGCGCGCTCGCCGCCGGCTGCCGCGTCGTCGTCAAGCCGTCCGAGCACGTGCCGGAAACGGCGGGCCTGCTTTGCCGCAGCCTCGCCGAGCACTTCGACCCCGACCTCGTGCTGGCGATCGAGGGCGGCGCGTCGGATGCGGCGGCGATGGCCGCGGCCCCCTTCGACAAGCTGCTGTTCACCGGCTCCACCGCGACCGGACGGGCCGTGCTGCGCGCCGCCGCCGACAACCTCGTGCCGACCGTGCTCGAACTCGGCGGCAAGTCTCCGGCCATCGTCGACGCGTCCGCCGACGTGGCGCGGGCCGCCGCCGACATCGTCGCCGGCAAGCTCCTCAACGCCGGGCAGACCTGCGTCGCGACGGACTACGCCTTCGTGCCGCGCGCGTCGCTCGACGCGTTCGTCGCCGAGGCGCGGGCGAGCGCGCGGCGGCTCTACCCCGACCCCGACGGCGCGGACTATTCCGCGATCTGCCGGCCCGCCGACCGGGCGCGGCTCTTGGCGCTTTGCGAGGGGCACCGGACCGTGCCGCTGTTCGACCGCGAGCTGGCGCCGCCGAAGCTGACGCCGGCCCTCGTCCTCGCGCCCGACCTCGACAGCGCGCTGATGCGCGAGGAGATCTTCGGGCCGCTCCTCCCCGTGTTCCCCTACGACGACATCGAGGAGGTGTTCGCCGCGTTGCGCGACCGCCCGGACCCGCTGGCCCTGTACTGGTTCGGCAGCGACAGGGCGCGCCGGGACGACGTCCTCGCGCGCACCCGCTCGGGCGGCGTGGCGGTCAACGACACCATCATGCACGTCGCCGTCGAGGCGCTGCCCCTCGGCGGGCTGGGCGCGTCGGGCATGGGGGCCTATCACGGGCGCAGCGGCTTCGAGGCCTTCACCCACCGCCGCGCCGTGTTCATCCAGTCGCGCTGGTCGCCGACGCGGCTGCTGCGCCCGCCCTACGGGGCGCTCGCCGACCGCATCGGCGCGAGCATGGTCAAGTAGCCAAGGCCGACGCCCGCCGGGTCAGGAGGCGAGGCGCTTCGGCGCGGGGCGCGGTGCTGCGGCGTCCGGCGCCTGGCGGAGCAGGGCGGCGATGCGCTCCGCCGGGACGGGGTGGCTGAAATAGAAGCCCTGGGCCTCGTCGCAGCCCTCGCGCATCACGGCTTCGAGCTGTTCGCGCGTTTCGATCCCCTCCGCCGTGGTGCGCATGTCGAGGCTCGCGCACAGGCCGACGATGGTGCGGATGATCGCGCGCGACCCCGGGCTCGCGTCGCGGGTGAAGCTTTGGTCGATCTTGAGCCGGTCGAAGGGGAAGGAGCGGAGATAGCTCAGCGATGAATAGCCCGTGCCGAAGTCGTCGAGCGCGATCTTGACCCCGAGTTCGCGGATCTGCTGCAACGTCACCAGCGTCGACTGCCTGTCCTCGATCAACACGGACTCCGTGATCTCCAGTTCCAGGCGGGAGGCCGGCAGCCCGGTGGCGTAGAGCACCTCGACGACCCTGCGCAGGAGGTCGCCGCCGCGGAACTGCATGGCGGACACGTTGACGGCGAGGCTGACGTCGTCCGGCCAGGCCATCGCGTCCGTGCAGGCGGTGCGCAGCACGTGGTCGCCGACCCGCCCGATGAGGCCCATCTCCTCGAGGATCGGGATGAAGTCCGACGGCGGCACGAGGCCGCGCGTCGGGTGGTGCCAGCGCAGCAGCGCCTCCACCCCGCAGAAGCGCGGCGCGGCGATGGTGAAGATCGGCTGGTAGAGCAGCTCGAACTCGCCCTTGGCGAGGGCGTCGCGCAGGTCCTGTTCGATCGCCCGGCGCAGCTGCAGCGCCTCGTCCATGCCGCGCTGGAAGAAGCGCAGCAGGTTGCGGCCGTCACCCTTGGCCCGGTACAGGGCGAGGTCGGCGTTCTTCAGCAGGCGGTCGTAGTCCACGCCGTCGTCGGGGGCGAGGGCGGCGCCGATCGAGACGCTGACGCTGACCTTGTTGGCGCCGAGCTGGTAGGGCGCGCGCAACACTTCGAGGATGCGCGTCGCCACCACCGACACGTCGTCGGCGGTGTTGACGTGCGATTGGATGATCGCGAACTCGTCGCCGCCGAGCCGGGCGATCGTGTCGGTTTCGCGCAGGCAGGTGCGGATGCGCGCCGCCACCTGGCGCAGCAGTTCGTCGCCGGTGGGATGGCCGAGCGTGTCGTTGACCTCCTTGAAGCGGTCGAGGTCGAGGCAGAGCAGGGCGAAGCGGCTGCCGCGCTTGGCGGCGGTGATCGCCAGCTCGACGCGCTCGGCGAAGAGCAGGCGGTTGGGCAGGGCGGTCAGCGCGTCGTGGCGCGCCATGAAGGCGATCTTGCGCTCGGTCTCGATGCGCTGCGTCACGTCCTCGAAGGTCGCCAGCCATCCGCCGCCCTCGAGCGGGCGGAACGAGGTGGAAACCTGCCGGTCGCGGGGCAGGCGGAGGATGTGCTCGACGGTCTTCGCCGCCGCCACGCAGGCCTTGAGCTGACCCTCGAACACCGCCTTCACGTCGCCGTCGCGGTCCATCAGGCTCAGGGCGAGCACCTCGTCGAGCCGCATGCCGGCGGCGACGTACGCCTCGGGAAGCTGGAGGATCTCGCAGAAGCGGTGGTTGTACACCTTCAAGCGGCCGTCGGCGTCGAACAGGCACAGGCCGTGCGACAGGTTGGACAGCGCGGCGTCGAGCCAGAAGTTCGCCGTGTTGAGCGCCGCCTGCTGCGACTTGATGAGCGAAATGTCGCTGCAGATGATGACGCTGCCGCCGTCGTGGGTTTCGTTGCGGCTGACGCGCAGCCAGCGCCCGTCCGCGCCTTCGATCTCGCGCGCGGGGGCCGCCTCGCTCGCCGCCGCGGCGGCGGGATCGGCGCTCAGGCTGGCGATCAGCGGGCGGGCGTCGCAGCCGACGGTCACGCTCGACGAGATGGCGCGCAGCAGGTCGGCCGCCTGCCCGTTGGCCAGCGCGATCCTCCTCTCCGCGTCGACCACCACCACGCCGTCGCAGGAATGCTCCAGCGCGTTGGCGAGCCGCATCTGCGCGGACCGGCGCAGGGCGATCTCGCGCCCCATGCTCGCCTTGATGCCGCGGCGCATTTCCTCCATCGAGCGGAGGAGGTCGCCGAGTTCGTCGGAACGGCTGGAGGGGACGGCCACGTCGAGGTCGCCGCCGGCGATGCGCCCGGCGATGTGGGACGCGTTCTTGATCGGGTCGCGGATGCGGCGGGCGAGGAACCAGGCGATCAGGCCCGACGACACCAGTGCGGCGGCGGTGGCGAGGTCGTTGAAGCGGCGGTTCTGCCGCACGGTGGCGTGCGCCTTCTGGCGATAGGTGAAGCCGTCGCCTGCGGTGTAGTTGACGAGGAGGTCGAGTTCGGCGTTCACCGTCGTTGCCTGACGGTCGAGCACGGCCCAGGCCGCGTCGCCGCCCTTGTCCATCTGGAGCTGCGCCTGCGACCAGGCGGCGAGGGCGTGCAGGGTGCGCCCCGCCGCCTGGGTGGCGCGGTCCGACTGGGCGCGCTCGACCGCGACGGACAGGTCGTCCTCCATGGTCCGCTTCAGCTCGTCGATGCGCCGCGCCGCGGCCTGCGCCGCCGAGGCGTTCCCCGCGACGGCGTGGGCGCGGGCGTGCGCGGCGAGGAGGGCGAAGAAGTCGGCGTTGGCGGCGCGGGCGAAGCTCACCGCCATCAGCGAGCGGTCGTAGGTACGGTCGACGAGTTCGCCCTCGCGGTCGATGGAATAGGCGCTGAAGGCGCCGAGCGTCGCGGTGATGACGCTCATCACGAGGAACGCCAGCAGCAGCTGGAAGCGCAGCGTTTGCATCGGGCGCCGCCACCTCGCCCGCGACGGGGCGCGTGGCTCCCCGTGCGCACCTCCCTCGGCGATACTCGACCTTGCCATGCGTGCCACTCGCGGACGCCCAAGGAACTAGCAGCGCCGCCTTAACCAGCGGTAACCACGCGGGGCGCGCGGCGCCCGACCCTGTCGCGGCGGAACGGTCGATTAAGAAGCGCGGGGGTACAAGGAGGCGATCCGTTGGGAGCCGTGCGATGAGCTGCGCCACGCCGAAACCTGCGCTCCTCCTCGCGGCCGTCGTCGCCGCGCTGCTCACCGGCGCGGCGCGCATCGCGGCCTCGGCGGAGGGCGACGTCGTGGTGTCGCAGAAGAACCGGCTGTTCAATCCCCTCGACATCACCGTGGCCAAGGACCGTCCGGTCGTGATCGTCAACGACGATGCCGACCTCATGCACCACGCCTATGTCGAGAGCGACGAGTTCAGCTTCGACTCGGGCGACCAGACGCCGGGCAGCCGCACCACCGTCGCCTTTCCCGTGCGCGGCGACTTCAAGGTGCTGTGCGGCATCCACCCCAAGATGAAGCTCGCCGTCCACGTGCGTTGAGGCGTCGTTCACGACGCACCGCGCCGGGCAAGGTCTGGGGACCCTGCCCGGCGCGGTGCGCCTCGTGCGACGCGATCGATCAAAGGATGGTGGTGCCGTAGATCATCGCGTGGGCCGCGTAGTAGATGCCGATGAAGGTGGCCAGCGCCCCGCCGAACTTCGCCGGCAGCAGCATGACCTGCCGCACGCTCACCGTTGCCTTGGCGTCGTCGAACATCATGGCGAACAGGACGCCGATCACGCCGGCATGGCCGATCGCGTCGATCTTGCCGAAGCCGAAGATCGCGGTGATGAAGATCGACGCCAGCATGATCGAGGCGCAGCGCCGGGTGAAGGGCGTCAGGGTGAGCGCGAAGGCGAGGGCGAACTCCACCACGCCGGCGGCGCGCATGTAGAAGGCCGGATCGAAGCCCATGGTCATGTCGGGATGGGTGGCGAAGAGCGGGTAGGTCCATTCGGGATAGGCCCACTTCTCGACCGAGGCCCACATCAGGGTGACGGCGAGGCTCCAGCGCAACACGTCGAGCGGGCGCTGGCCGAAGATCGTCCTGTTCAGGCCGAGCGCGCCGAGATAGGCGGCGATGCCGAGGAAGATCGGGTAGTCGGCGAGGTGAAAGGCGCCGTAGGAGGCGAGCGCGGTGCCAAACAGCACCACGATGCCGAGCGCCGACACGATGAAGGTGCGGCGGTCGATCAGGCCGGCGCCGATGGCGAGCTGCAGCCACGGAAGGACGGGCGACGTCGTTTGCAGCTCGGGCGTGAGAATGATGCCGCCCATGGTCCAGAGCGACACCATGAGCAGGCCGATGCCGGCGCGAACAGGAATGTCGGGCCGGAGCGCGAGGAGCCCGAACACCCGGTCGAGCGCCCGGTTCAGCGCGTCGCCGATGGTTGAGCGGTCGACGAGCGCCCCGAACATCAGCGCCCCGACCGCGATGGCCGAAAGCATCTCGAAGTCCTGGCACAGCACGTTGCCGAGCCCGTCGGGCTGCCCGGCGACGGAAAAGGCGCAGAACCATTTGACGTGCGCCTCGGCCGACCCTCCGAGCGCGGCCACCCCCGCGATCGAAACGCCGCACGATTTCGCGAAACGCGACTTGAACGCAATCGGCATGAACGCCCCCCAGCGTCGCGACCGCGTGCAGCGATCGCATGAAGGGAAGTATACACCTCCTTAACCAAGCGGCACGCGATGTCTAAAGCTTTAGTTAATCCTGCCGCGTTAACTATGACTTGCAATAGACCATGGCCGTGGCATCCTGTCGGGAGTTGCCGGGCATCACCGCCGCTCGAAGCGCGGTGCGGCGCCGACGGGGGAGGACATGACCATGCTGGCCTTGATGAGCATGACGAGTTTCGCCGGGGGAACGCTCGCCGCCTGCGTCGCCGACCGCGTGCCGGGCGCGCGGACGCAGCTCCAGCTCCTCGGGGGCGTGCTGCTCGTCCTCGGCCTCGTTCTCGTTGGAACCGGGCTGCCGCTGTTCCGCTAGGACGGCGAGCACCGTCGCGACCGTCGGGTGGCGGGCGGATGTCGCCCGATGGCCGCCTACTGCAGGATGAAGTCCGTCGGACCGGACAGGGTTAGGAGGAAGGATTTGAGGTCGGCCTTCTCGCCGGGCGACAGGTGCAGCGGCTTGATCGGTTCCGCGCGACTCGGCCGGTCGATGCCGCCCTGGTCGTAGAGCGCGATGACCGCGTCGAGGTCGGCTCGGCTGCCGTCGTGCATGTAGGGCGCGCGCTCCGCCACCCCGCGCAGCGACGGCGTCTTGAACGCGTGCTGGAGCTTCAGCGAGGTCGGGAAGTAGGTGCCTCGGCCCGGTTCGGCGTCGCTGGTGCCGATGTCGTGGAACGAGCCGTCGGTGAAGGTCCAGCCGCCATGGCACTGCGTGCAGCCGCCCTTGCCGGCGAACACGGCGAAGCCGCGCTTGGCGGGGACGTCGATCGCGGTCTCGTCGCCTTCGACCCAGCGGTCGAAGGAGGTCGGTGCCGACGTGATCGAATTGACGTAACGCGCCAGTGCGGTGCCGACATTGTCCCGCGTGACGCCGTCGCCGAAGGCGTGTTTGAAGTCGTCGACGTAGTCCGGCCTGCCGCCGAGGTAGTCGATGAGGTTGCTCACCGGCATGTTCATCGTCGCCGTCGAGTTCATCGCGAAAAGCGACACGGACGGCGTGTCGGCGAAGCGGCCGGTCCATCCCAGGCGATCCAGCCCTGCCACGTTGAGCAGCGTCGGCGACTTGAAGGGGAGGAGCTGGCCGTTGTCGCCCACGGCGCGCGCCTGGGCGTCGCTCCACGCCCTGTCGGCACGGTGGCACGTCGCGCAGGACGTCGTTCCCGATGCCGACGCGCCGGGATCGAAGAACAGGCGCCGCCCGATCTGCCAGACGGCGTCCGCCTGCGCGCGCCCGTCCGCGACGAGCTGCGGGGGGCGGCGGAACGCCTGCCTCCCATCGTGCGGCGGTATTCCCGGGCGCGGTGCGCCGGCGGCGGCGATGAGGCTCGCCGACGCCGCGACGAGGGCCGCCGCGACGAGGGATGGCCAGATCGTTCGTGAAGGCGCCATGTGCGATGCTGCGATGAAAACCATTGCCAAATGGTAAGCCCGCGGGCGAACAACGATCAAAAGCTAGGCGCCTCCGCGGCGGATGCCCGCGGCCGCCTCGCCGTGCCCGAGGCAGCGGTGCGGACGCGGCACGTCAAATGCTGCCGGCCTGCCCCTGTAGGCAGTGCGCGACGTCGCGGCGCAGCTCCGGCAGCACGTCGGCCTCGAACCAGGGGTTCCGCTTCAGCCAGCCGGAGTTCCGCCAGGATGGGTGGGGCAGGGCGACGACGCGCGGCGCGCTGCCGGCGTGATCGCGCCACGCCCGGACGAGGTCGTCGAGCCGGAGCGCCTTCGGCAGCGGCCGCCCCAGGCGCTTGAAGTGGTAAAGCTGGGCGTAGCGTCCGATCGCGAGGATCAGCTCCACCTGCGGCATGGCGGCGAACAGCGCGTCGTGCCACGCCGCCGCGCATTCGCGCCGCGGCGGCAGGTCGCCCTTGTCGTGGGTGTGCCCGGGGAAGCAGAAGCCCATCGGGGCGATCAGCACGTTGCGGGCGTCGTAGAAGCGCGGGCGGTCGATCCCCATCCAGAAGCGCAGCCGGTCGCCGGAAGGGTCGTCGAAGGGCAGGCCGCTCGTATGGGCGCGGATGCCGGGCGCCTGGCTCGCGATGAGGAGGCGCGCCGTCGCGTTGACCCGCAGGATCGGGCGCGGCTCCTGCGGCAGGGGCGGCCCGAAACTCGGCGTGTCGCGGCAGATGCGGCACGCGCGGATGGTGCGCGCGTAGGCTTCGACCGCCGAGCCGTCGATCGCCGCGACCTCCGCCTCGGCCAGCTTCGCCACCGCGCCGACGCCCATCCCGCCGGCCCTCCGCTCGACCGCGCGCCCTGCTTAGCCCGCGGGGCGCCGCCGGGCCAGGGTCGCGGCGTCGCGCCGCGTCCCCGCGTCATCGCGCGACCACGATTGCCGCGCAGGACGGCGCCGGTCCAGGAGGCTTGGCGTGCGTTCATTTCCTGCTTTGCCGGTTGCGCTGCTGTTGGTGCTGGGAGCGGCGCCGGCGCTGGCCGAGGCGCTGGCCGACGCGCGGCCCGACCTGTCGCAAACGGTGCCGCCGCACCCGCTGCCGCCGCCTTCCGTCACCCACCACGTCGTCAACCTGCCCGGCGGCGCGTTGCGCATCAAGGCGACCGTCGGCGCGGTCCGCCTCAGCGATGCCCAGTCCGGCGCGCCGATCGCCGACATCGCGGTCACCGCCTTCGAGCGCGAGGGCGCGGGCAAGCCGGCCGAGCGCCCGTTGACCGTCGCGATCAACGGCGGCCCCGGCGCGAGTTCGGCGTGGCTCGACCTCGGCGCCATCGGGCCGTGGCGCCTGCCGGTCCGCACCGACGACATCTCACCCTCCGCGCTGCCGCAACCCGTCGACAACGCGGACACCTGGCTCGACTTCACCGACCTCCTGTTCATCGACCCGCTCGGCACCGGCTACAGCCGCGCGCTGGGCAAAGGCGACGACGCGGGAAAGGCGTTCTGGTCGATCGACGGCGACATCTCCTCGCTGTCCACGGTGGTGCGTAAATGGCTCGTCGCCAACGACCGCCTGGCGAGCCCCAAGTTCATCGTCGGGGAAAGCTATGGCGGCTTTCGCGCGCCCAAGCTCGCCAGGAGGCTGGAGGACAGCGACGGCATCGGCATCGACGGGCTCATCATGCTGTCGCCGGTGCTCGACTTCGGCTGGTTCCATTCGAGCGGCAACCCACTCACCTACGCCACGCAACTGCCGTCCCTCGTCGCCGCGGCGAAGGGCGTGAAGGGCCCCGACCCACGCCGCGACCTCGCCGCCGTGGAAAGCTACGCGTCCGGTCCCTACCTCGTCGACCTTTACCGCGGGCGCCGCGACGCGGCGGCGGTGGCGCGCATGAGCGCCACCGTGGCCGGCTTGACCGGGCTTGACCCGAAATTCGTGCAGCGCCTCGGCGGCCGCGTCGACGCGTCGGTGCTGACCCGCGAGAAGAACCGCGACGCCGGGCGCATCGCCAGCAGCTACGATGGCACCGTGACCGGCTACGACCCCGCGCCGTTCGCCGCGACGAGCCGCCACGAGGACCCGATCCTCGACGGGCTCAAGGCGCCCTTCGCCATCGCGATGGCCGACCTCACCGCGCATCGCCTGAACTGGCCGGTCCAGGCGCGCTACGAGATCCTCAACACGGAGGTCAACAGCCGGTGGGACTGGGACGGCAACCGCCGCACCGCCGAGGCCACCGGCGACCTCGCGACGCTTCTTTCGCTCGATCCGCACTTCCGCGCCCTGGTGATGCACGGCGTGAGCGATCAGGTGACGCCCTATTTCGCGTCCAAGATGCTGATCGACCAGATCCCGGCTTATGGCGACCCGTCGCGGTTGCGTCTCGCCGTCTACGGCGGCGGGCACATGCCGTACCTGGACGACGCCTCCCGCGCCGCCATGCACGAGGACGCACGCAGGCTGCTGGTGGGGCAGGCATCCAATCCGGCGGCGGACGGGCAGCGCTGAGGCGGCGCCCGCTCGCAGCCTTGTGTCGAGCCTCATAAAAGGTCGCGGTAACCAAAGGGGGCGCCCGCGCGTATACCGTGCATGACACATTCCAAGCGAACGATCACGACGACACTCGCTCTCGGCGCCACGGCGCTCCTCATGACCTCCGGTGCGGCCTTCGCCGCCAGGCGCGTGGCCCATCACCGGGTCGCCGGCTACGTGCACGGGCGCTCCATCGCCTACCACCGCTACGCGCCGGTTCGTCAGTTCGGCTACGCGCAGGGCGCGTACTACGGCCAGCCGCCGCTCGACTACCGCAACGCCTATCCCGTCGGCGCCTACGGGACGGTGGACGAAACCTATGGCTACCCGCCGGGCGGGATCGTCGCGCGTCGGACGATCGAGAACCAGAGAAGCCCCGGCCTGACCTCGGAGCTTGACTACACCACCAAGCAGACCGCGACGGGTGGACCGGTCGGCGGGCCGCTGTTCGGCGGCGGCGGTCGCTGAACGAGCGACCCCAGAGGTCACATCGTTGTTGTGCCAGCGTGGGAAGGCGGACCGAATGGTCTTCCTTCCCACATTTCTCCTTCACCGCATTGAAGCGTCAAGCGAGGCAACTGTGAGACTGCAATTCGTGACGGCGTTCGCCTTGGGCGCGGTGGCGCTAGTGGGGACAACCGCGACCACGTCGGCGCGCCACCTTCATCGCATCGCGCAGGTAGGCCATCATCGCGCACCTGCTACGACGCGCTTCACCACACCCGCCTCGACCTACGACTATTCGGACGCGCAAGCCGTCGCCCAGGCTGCCGCGCGCCGGCAAGCCGCGCCGGGCGTGACGCGCGGCATCGATGAAGGTGCCGTATCGTCCGCGACAGGTGGACCCGCGGGCGGCCTTCCCGGCAACGCGCCCGGCCCCTGAAAGGCGGACGCTG
>CAXTFM010000018.1:0-12302 GCA_964243435.1 uncultured Beijerinckiaceae bacterium | reverse complement strand
CCCTCGTTCATCAGGTCGCGGGCGATCGGCACCGCCATCGCGAGCACGCCGCCCTTCGAGGCGGAGTAGGCTGCTTGGCCGATCTGCCCCTCCTCCGCCGCCACCGACGCCGTGTTAACGATGACGCCGCGCTCGCCATCCTCCAATGGCGCCATCGTCACCATGCCGGCGGCCGAGCGGCTGAGGCAGCGGAAGGTGCCGAACAGGTTGATGCGCACCGTGCGCTCGAACAGCTCCTGCGGGAAGATCGTGATCTCGCCGCTGTCCTTCTTGCGGCCGACCGTCTTGGCGCCGGTGGCGATGCCGGCGCAGTTGACCAGCACGCGCTCCTGCCCGTGCGCCGCGCGCGCCGCAGTGAAGCCGGCCTCGACCTCGGCGTCGGACGTCACGTCGACGCGGCAGAACACGCCATCGATGCTGGCGGCGACGGCGCGGCCGGCCTCCTCGTTCATGTCGAACACGGCGACCCTGACGCCCTGCGCCGCGAGCGCCCGCGCGGTGCCTTCGCCGAGCCCGGAGGCGCCGCCCGTGACCACGGCGGCGATGGACGGATCGAGCTTCACGGTTTTTCCCTCGTCGGCCGCCGCCGCTGCCTGTCAGCCGTGGACGATGCCGTTCCCCCGACAAGGTAGCGCGTCGCGCCCGATCGTCCATCGCAACTCGGGACGGCCGCGACTCGGGACTGCCGCAAGTCGGGACGGCCGCGATTCAGAACGGCTTGGTGACGGCGAGCGTCGCGATGATCGGCAGGGCGGCGATGATCGCGAGCAGCGACACCTGGATCCATTGCGGGGCCGGGCGGCCGGCGGCGAGGCGGCGCAGTGTGGCGGACTGTGCCCCGAACAGGGCGGCGAGCCCGACGACGAGCACCAGCTTGGCCCACAGCCAACCCTCCGCATACCAGCCCGCCCACACCGCCATGGTCGCGCCGGCGGCCCAGGTCAGCACCATGGCGGGCAGGGTGACGCGCTTGTTCCATCGGCGGATGGCGGTGAACGCCGGCGGCGGGCCGCCGCGCGGCACGGCGAGGAGGGCGAGGGCGTTCGCCAGCATGCCGCCGATCCATACCGCGATGGCGACGAGGTGCAGCGTCAGGGTCCAGTCGTAGATCGTCACGCGAGCGGCCTACCACGCGGGCGCCGCGCCGTGCCACCGCGGCTGGCGCGGCAATGCGACTCGTCGGTCCGGGATGCCGGTGCGCCGCGAATCTGCTTTAAGCGCGGCGATGAACGCTCACGTCGGACGCCTCGGGGACGGGAACAAGGTGCTGCGGGTCAACGGCGCCAGCTTCCTCGCCGATCCCTCGGGCGTGCTGTTCTGGCCGGACGAGCGCCTGATGGTCGTCGCCGACCTTCACCTCGAGAAAGGCTCGTCCTACGCCGCGCGGCGCGTGTTCCTGCCGCCCTACGACACCGGCGCGACCCTGTTGCGCCTTGCCGCGGCGGTGGCGCGCCTCGACCCGCGGCGCGTGGTGGCGCTTGGCGACTCTTTCCATGACGGCGGCGCGGCGGCGCGCCTGCGGGCGGACGACGTCGCGGCGCTGCGCGCGATGCAGGCCGGGCGGGACTGGCTGTGGATCGCCGGCAACCACGACCCCGCGGCGCCCGCCGCGCTGGAAGGCGACCACGCGGCCGAGTTCGCCGTGGGTGCGGTCCGCTTCCGCCATGTCCCGGCGCATGTCCCGGCACACGCACCAGCTGCCGCCGCGCGGGCCGGCCGGCTTGCCGGCGAGATCGCCGGTCACCTCCACCCCGTCGCCATCGTCGGCGGGCGGGGCGGGATGGTCCGCCGCCGCTGCTTCGTGTCGGACGGCGTGCGCTGCGTCATGCCGGCCTTCGGCGCCTATGCCGGCGGCCTGAACTTCCTCGACGCCGCGGTCTCCGGGCTGTTTGGCGCGGACGAGCACTTCGCCCACGTGCTCGGCCGCGACGCCGTGTACACCGTCGCCCGCCGGCAATGCCTCGCCGACAGCCGCAGCCCCGAGGTTCGGCCGGTACGCCGCTGAGCGGCCGCGCAGCGACGCCGTTGCCGGCCGGCGGTCAGGTCATCGCGTCGAGCGCCATGCCCGAACGGTGGGCGGCGACCTGGGCGAGGTCCTTGTCGCCGCGCCCCGACATGTTGACCACCATGAGGTGGTCCTGCGGGCGCTCGGCGGCGACGTCGACGACGCGGGCCAGCGCGTGCGCCGGTTCGAGCGCGGGGATGATGCCCTCCAGCTTGGCGCACAGGTGGAAGGCGTCGAGCGCCTCCTCGTCCGTTGCCGACAGGTAGGTGACGCGGCCGGAATCCTTCAGCCAGGCGTGCTCCGGCCCGATGCCGGGATAGTCGAGCCCGGCCGAAATCGAGTGCCCTTCCTCGATCTGGCCGTGCCCGTCCATGAGCAGGTAGGTGCGGTTGCCGTGGAGCACGCCGGGCTTGCCGCCAGCGAGCGAGGCCGCGTGCTTCTTGTCGAGGCCGTGCCCGGCCGCTTCCACGCCGAAGATCTCCACGGAAGGATCGTCGAGGAAGGGGTGGAACAGCCCGATGGCGTTGGAGCCGCCGCCGATGCAGGCGAACAGCGAGTCGGGCAGGCGCCCCTCGGCCTCGTGCATCTGGCGCCGGGTTTCCGCGCCGATGATGCATTGGAAGTCGCGCACCATGGCCGGGTAGGGGTGCGGGCCGGCGGCGGTGCCGATGCAGTAGAAGGTGTCGTCGACGTTGGCGACCCAGTCGCGCAACGCCTCGTTCATCGCGTCCTTCAGCGTGCGCGCGCCGGCCTGCACCGGCACGACGGTGGCGCCGAGCATGTTCATGCGGAACACGTTCGGCTTCTGCCGCTCGACGTCGACCGCGCCCATGTAGACGACGCATTGCAGCCCGAAGCGGGCGCAGGCGGTGGCGGTGGCGACGCCGTGCTGCCCGGCCCCCGTTTCCGCGATGATGCGCGTCTTGCCCATGCGCCGTGCCAGCAGGATCTGGCCGATCACGTTGTTGATCTTGTGGGCCCCGGTGTGGTTCAGCTCCTCGCGCTTGAAGTAGACCTTGGCGCCACCCGACCCGCCGGCCGCGGCGGCGCGCGCGCGGACGTGCGCGGTCAGCCGCTCGGCGTGGTAAAGCGGGCTCGGGCGCCCGACGTAATGCTTGAGCAGACCGTTGAACTCGGCCTGGAAGGCGGGGTCGGTCTTGGTCGCCTCGTACTGCGCTTCGAGGTCGAGGATGAGCGGCATCAGCGTTTCGGCGACGAAACGGCCGCCGAACAGGCCGAAGCGGCCGCGCTCGTCCGGGCCGAGCCGGAAGGAGTTGGGGACGTTGGTCGTCACGAAATGACCTCGTGGCCGAAACGGGGGCCTCACAGCGCAGGTCGCGCCGCTTCCCTTTACGCCAACCCCCATCGCGATCAAGCCGGGTGAAGCGTCGCGGCAGGTGACGCCGCCGCTGCACGCAGCGCGGCGAACCGCGACGGCGCCGGCCCGTTGACGGGGAAACGCGGGTGAAAGCGAGGACGGCATGGAGATCAAGCGCAGCGGGTCGCAGCCCTCCGGCAAGGGGCCGGCAGACTGGTTCACCGGCCAGGTCCGCATCGATCCCCTGTTCAGCCCGCCCGCGCCGGCACGCGTCGCCGGGGCCAGCGTCACCTTCGAGCCCGGCGCGCGCACGGCGTGGCACACCCACCCGCTCGGCCAAACCCTGCTCGTCACCGCCGGCTGCGGCTGGGCGCAGCGCGAGGGCGGCCCCGTCGAGGAGATCAGGCCGGGCGACGCGGTGTGGTTCGCACCGGGCGAGAAGCACTGGCACGGGGCCACCGCCACCACGGCGATGACCCACCTCGCGATCCAGGAAAAGCTCGACGGCAAGGCCGTCGAGTGGTTGGAGCATGTCGGCGACGACTCCTACCGGCGCTGACGTCCGGCGCGGGCCGCGCGTTTCCGCCGCCGCCGCGTCGTGCTATGCCGCGGCCCGCGCCGTCGCAGGTGCGACGGTGGGCTGCAAGGGCACGCATGGCACCCGTTCTCGTCACCGGCGCCGCCGGCTTCATCGGTTGCGCCGTCGCGCTGCGCCTCCTCGAGGAGGGCGCCGAGGTGGTCGGCCTCGACAACCTGAACGGATACTACGACCCCGCGCTGAAGATGGCGCGGCTCGAACGGCTGCGGTGCGAACGGTTCCGCTTCGTCGAACTCGACCTCGCCGACGGTGACGGCATCGACGCGCTGTTCCGCGCCCACCGCTTCGCGACGGTCGTCAACCTCGCCGCGCAGGCCGGCGTCCGCTATTCCCTCGAGAACCCGCGCGCCTACGCGTCGAGCAACCTCGACGGCTTCCTCAACATCCTCGAAGCGTGCCGGCACCACGGGGTCGGGCACCTGCTCTACGCCTCGTCGAGCTCGGTCTACGGCGCGGTGACGGCCATGCCCTTCGCCGTCGGCCAGAACGTCGACCATCCCGTCAGCCTGTATGCCGCGACCAAGAAGGCCAACGAGCTGATGGCGCACAGCTACAGCCACCTTTACCGCATCCCGACCACGGGGCTGCGCTTCTTCACCGTGTACGGCCCGTGGGGGCGCCCGGACATGGCGCTCTGGCTGTTCACGCAGGCGATGCTCGCCGGGGCGCCGATCCGGGTCTTCAACCACGGCCGCATGCGGCGCGACTTCACCTACATCGACGACGTCGTCGAGATGGTGTGGCGGCTGACCGGCGCGGTGCCGGCGGCGAACCCCGACTGGGACGGTGCCCGCCCCGATCCCGCGTCGAGCTCGGCCCCCTACCGCGTGTACAATCTCGGCAACAGCGAGCCGGTCGAACTCGCTCACCTCATCGAACTGCTGGAGCGGGCGACGGGCGTCGCCGCGACGCGCGAGTACCTGCCGATGCAGCCGGGCGACGTGCCCGAAACCTATGCCGACATCGACGCGATGGCGGCGGTCACCGGCTACAGGCCGGTCACGCCGATCGCCCTCGGCGTCGAGCGCTTCGTGGCGTGGTACCGCGCCTACCACCGGCTGTGAGCGCCCGGCGGGACGGCGGCATGGGCTTCAGTGCGCGCCGATGCCGACGAGCTGCCCGAGGTCCTTGAAGAAGATGCGGACGTGCGCGACCGGCTTGCGGCGCACCAGCTCCTTGTTCATGTAGGCCTGCCAGGTCAGCTCCTGCACGTCCTTGTCCCGGCAGATCGCCACGAACTTCTCGCGGCGCTTGTCGCTGGCGTACCAGAAGTATTGCATGATCCCGAGCACGAGGAACACCTTGCCGTGCGCGCGCATGAAGCGGCGGCGCGCGGTGGCCAGCGCCTTCGCGCGCTGCCTGGCGGTCGGAGCGGCGAGCGCCGCCTCCACCGCGTCGGCGGCGAAGCGGGCGGACGCCATGGCGTAGTAGATGCCCTCGCCCGAGGAGGGCGCGACCACGCCGGCGGCATCGCCGACAAGCACGACGTCGCGCCCGTTGTCCCATTTCCGCAGCGGCTTCAGCGGGATCGGCGCACCCTCGCGGCGCACCGTTTCGAGGTCGGCGAGGCCGGTGCGCCGGCGCAGCGCGTCGATTGCGCCGCGCAGCGAGAAACCCTTGTTGGCGCTGCCGGTGCCGATGCTCATCGTGTCGCCGTGAGGAAAGATCCAGGAGTAGAAGTCCGGCGACAGCGCGCCGTCGTAGTAGATGTCGCAGCGCGACGGGTCGTAGCTCGCCGAGGCCTCCGCCGGCGCCCTGACGATCTCGTGGTAGGCGAAGACGAACTTCGCCACCCTGCCGCCCGGCATGGCGTGGCGCGCGACGGCGGAGTTCGCCCCGTCCGCACCGACCACCATCCGCGCGCGCAGGCATGCCGCCCCCGCCTCCGTGCGCAGATGGACGAGCGCCGTGCCGTCCGCCTCGCGCGTGAACCCGGTGAAGGTGCCGGTGCGGCGGCGCGCGCCGTGATCGGCGGCGCGGGCACGCAGGAACTCGTCGAAGTGCTCGCGGTCGACGATGCCGACATAGCCGGCGTCGCCCTGGCCGCCGTTGACCGGCATGTCGACCTCGCGCCCCTTGGGCGAAACCATGCGCGCCGCGGCGATCCGGGCGCAGAGCAGCGCGTCGGGCACGGCGAAGTCGCGCACCAGACGCGGCGGGATGGCGCCGCCGCACGGCTTGATGCGCCCGGCTCGGTCGACGAGGACGACGGAGCGCCCGCGCCGCGCCATGTCCTCGGCGATCGTGGCCCCCGCCGGCCCACCGCCGATCACGACGACGTCGAACAGTTCCGGCTCGCTGGCGATCCGCTCGTCCATGGTCCGCTCCTCAACCAAGGGATCGCGCGGCGAGCGCGGCGACCATCATGCCCATCACGAAGAGCGGCACGCCGGCTCCCGAGTACCAAAGCGCCCGCGCCGACGGCCGCTGGAGGAAGCGCGCCATCAGCGCGCCCTGGCCGCCGATCAGCGCGGCGACGACAACGGCGGCGAGCGGCCGGTGCCATGCCAGGAGCAGCGCGACGACGACGAGCTGCGGCGCCGCCATGACGAGGCAGGCCGCGCGCGCGGCACCCGCCTCGCCGAGCAGCACCGGCACCGAGCGGATGCCGCACTGCCGGTCGCCGTCGACGGACTTGAAGTCGTTGAGCGTCATGATGCCGTGGGCGCCGGCGCTGTAGAGCGCGGCGAGCGCCAGCGCCGGCAGCGGCGGCAGCGCGCCGCCGGCGGCGACGGCGGCGCCGGTCACCCAGGCGAGGCCCTCGTAGCACAACCCGCAGGCGCCGTTGCCGAGCCAGCCGTTGCGCTTGAGCCGCAGCGGCGGCGCGCTGTAGGCCCAGGCCAGCGCCAAGCCGAGCGCCCCGGCGACCGCCACCCAGCGCCCCAGCGCGCAGGCGAGGGCGAAGGACGCCAGCGTCCAGGCGCAGGCGATGCCGAGGCCCCAGCGCCCGGGCAGCCGGCCCGACGGGATCGGGCGCTGGGGCTCGTTGATCGCATCGACGTGGCGGTCGTACCAGTCGTTCACCGCCTGGCTCGTGGCGCACACCAGCGGCCCGGCGAGCACGATGCCGGCGAGCGCGCCAACCCAGTGCGCGGCGAGCGGCTGCCCCGTCGACACGGTGCCGCAGGCGAAGGCCCACATCGGCGGGAACCAGGTGATCGGCTTGAACAGCTCCAGGATGACCGCCGGCGCGGGATAGGTGCCGGCGGCGGGCGCGTGAACCGCGCCGGCGGTCACGCGGCGACCCCGAGCGGCGCGAGGGCCGGCCCCTCGATGCCTTCCAGGCGATCCTCGATGTCCTCCCCGGCCCGTTGCAGCGCCGCCAGCGTCGCCGCGTCCGGCGCCCAGTAGTTGCGCGCCTGCGCTTCCATCAGCCGGTCGGCGACCTTGGCGGCGGCGGTCGGGTTGAGCGTGGCGAGGCGGTCGCGCATCGCGGGGTCGAGCAGGTAGGTTTCCGTGATCTTCTGGTACACCCAGGGCGCGACGCCGCCGGTCGTCGCCGACCAGCCCATGGTGTTGGTCACGTGGCTCTCGATCTGGCGCACGCCCTCGTAGCCGTGCTTGAGCATGCCCTCGTACCATTTCGGGTTGAGGACGCGGGTGCGCGTTTCCAGCGCCACCTGCTCGGACAGGGTGCGGACCTGCGCCTTGCCGGTCGTGGCGTCGCCGATGTAGACGGGCGCCGCCGCACCGCCGCGCGCCGTGCGCACGGCGCGGCTGATGCCGCCCAGCGTGTCGAAGTAGGTGTCGATGGTGGTGACCCCGAGCTCGACCGAGTCGAGGTTCTGGAACGCCGCCTCGACGCTTGCCAGCACGCTGTCGAGCAGCGCGCCGTGGCGCACCGGCCGGCCCGAGGGGCCGTAGGCGAAGCCCTTGCGCGCCTTGAAGGCGTCGCCGAGCTCGTCCTCGTCGTCCCAGCAGCCGGACTCCATGAGGTGGTTGACGTTGGCCCCGTAGGCGCCCTCGGCGTTGCCGAACACGCGCAGCGACGCGGTGGCGAGGTCGCAGCCCTGCGCCGCCTGGAAGGCGAGGGCGTGGCGGCGCACGAAGTTGCGGTCCGCCGGCTCGTCGGCGGCGGCCGCGGCGAGCGCGGCGGCCTCGGCCAGCAGCCGGATCTGCAACGGCAGCAGATCGCGGAAGATGCCCGACATGGTGACGGCGACGTCGATGCGCGGGCGCCCGAGTTCGCCCAGGGGGATGAGCGCGGCGCCGGCGAGGCGGCCGTAGCTGTCGAAGCGCGGCTTGGCGCCGAGCAGCGCCAGCACCAGCGCGATCGGCGCCCCCTCCGTTTTCAGGCAGTCCGTGCCCCACAGCACCACCGCGACGGTTTCGGGCACGCCGTTGCCATCGGCGGCGTGGCGCGCGAGCAGCCGCTCCGCCTGCCGCGCACCGTCGGCGCAGGCATAGGCCGAGGGCAGCTTGAAGGGGTCGAAGCCGTGGAGGTTGCGCCCCGTCGGCAGCACGTCGGGCGTGCGCAGCAGGTCGCCGCCCGGCGCGGGGCGGATGAAGCCGCCGTCGAGCGCGTGGAGGATCGCCGGCAGCTCGTGGTCGCGGGCGAGGAGCAGGTCGGTGTCGCGCCGCGCCCGCAGGGCCGGCGCGTGCGTCGTTTCCGGGCGCCAGCCGGCGGCGGCGGCGACGGCGTCGAGGCCGGCGCCGGCGACGATGGCGTCGGCCGCTGCGCGCGGCAGTTGCAGCCCGTGCGACGCTTCGGCGATGGCGACGAGCTGCTCGACCCGCTCGGTCGGCGCCGGCGGTACGCCCACCACGTGGAGGCCGTGTGGGATCAGCGTGTATTCCAGTTCGAGCACCGCCGTCGCGAGGTCGGCGACGCGGGATCCGGCGCCCGCCAGCGTCCAGGCCGGCTCCGCCGCGGCGAGGTCGAGGGCGGCGGCCTGCTGCTGGATGGCGGCGACCCGCTCGGCGCGCTGCCCGTCCGCCTCGGGCGCGAGATGGCGCCACCCCTCGATCGCCGCCTTGAGCTCGGCGAGGCCGCGATAAAGCCCGGAATGGGCGACCGGCGGCGTCATGTAGCTGATGAGCGTCGCCGCGGCGCGCCGCTTCGCCAGCGCCCCTTCCGACGGGTTGTTGGCGGCGTAAAGGTAGAAGTTCGGCAGGTCGCGGATGAGGCGGTCCGGCCAGCACGCGGCCGACAGGCCGGTCTGCTTGCCCGGCATGAACTCCAACGCGCCGTGGGTGCCGAAGTGCAGCACCGCGTCGGCGCGGAAATCCTCGCGCAGCCAGCGGTAGAAGGCGGAAAAGGCGTGGGTCGGCGCGAAGCCCTTCTCGAAGAGCAGGCGCATCGGGTCGCCCTCGAAGCCGAAGGCCGGCTGCACGCCGACGAACACGTTGCCGAAGCGCGCGCCGAGGATGTGGAGGCTGCGGCCGTCGCTGTTGTGGCGGCCCGGCGCCGGTCCCCACTGCGCCTCGATTTCGCGCAGGTGCGGCTCGCGGCGCACGTGGTCGTCGACGCCGACGCGGGCGTGGAGGTTGGCGACCGTGCCGTGGCGCGCGGCGTTGCCGGCGAGGATGCCTTCGCGCAGCGCGTCGACGCTGGCCGGCACCTCGACCGCGTAACCGGCGGCAGCCAGCGCCGTCAGCGTGTGCCACAGCGAGTCGAACACGGCGAGGAAGGCGGCGGAGCCGACGCTGCCGGCGTTGGGCGGGAAGTTGAACAGCACGATGCCGACCCGTCGCGCCGCGCGCTCGGACCGGCGCAGGGCCACGAGCTTCTCCACCCGCGCGGCAAGCATGTCGGCGCGTTCGGGGCAGGCCTGCATGGTGCCGGAGCCGCCCGTCTTGCCGCCGAACACCATGGGTCCGGTGGCGCCGTCGAGTTCGGGGATCGCGACCATGATGGTCGCCTCGACGGGGGTGAGGCCGCGCTCCGACGCGGTCCACTCGTCGAGCGATTGGAACTCCGCCGGGTGGGCGGCGAGGTAGGGCACGTCGAGGCGGGCGAGGATGTCCTGCGCCGCCGCGGCGTCGTTGTAGGCCGGGCCGCCGACCAGCGAGAAGCCGGTCAGCGAAACGAGCGCGTCGATCGCCGGGCGCCCGTCGGCGAGGAAGTAGCGCTCGATCGCGGGGCGGGCGTCGAGGCCGCTGGCGAAGGCCGGGATCACGCGCAGCCCGCGCGCTTCCAGGCTGGCGATGACGCCGTCGTAATGCCCGCTGTTGCCGGCAAGCAGGTAGGAGCGCATCACCAGCAGGCCCACCGTGCCCTTGACGGACCCAGCCGGCGTCGGCGCGGCCGGCAGGCGCGCGGCGTCCGTCGCCAGGCGCCCGGCGAGCCGGGGATGGTAGACCCCGGTCTCGGGATACTCGATCGGCGGCGCGGGATGGACGCCGTCGCGCAGCGTGCGGCGCGGCCCGGCGGCGTAGCGCTGCACCAGCAGGCGGATCATGTTGCCGAGGTTGTCCTGCGAGCCGCCGAGCCAGTATTGCAGCGTCAGGAAATAGGCGCGCAGGTCCTGCGCCGTGCCGGGGATGAGGCGGAGGATGCGCGGCAGCCGCCGCAGCATCGACATCTGCCGCGAGCCGCCCTGCGCCGCGCCCTTGCGGCCGCGCAGCTTCTTCAGGATCGACAGCGGGCCGCCCGAGCCGGTCATGCTGAGGCGACCGAGCCGCGTCAGGCGCACGACCTCCTTCGCCGACATCGCGCACACCATCGCGTCGCACTGAGCGCGTCGCGCGGCGAGCGCCGGCAGGATCGGCAGGAAGTGATCCTCCATGAAGAGCATGCCGCAGATGATGATGTCACCGCGGGTGACGGCGGCGCGGCAGCGCTCCAGCGCCTGCGGGTCGGCGCTCCATTCGGAGGCGGCGTGGAGGCTGAGGGTGAGCCCCGGCAGTTCCCGCCGGAGGTCGACGCGGACCCGCGCGATGGCGTCGGCGAAATGCGTGTCCATCGTGACCACGACGACGTGGATCGGGATGGCTTTGGTGGCCGACAAAGATTCTAGCATCGGCGAAGCTTGGTCCCGTGCGCTGGCGTGAGCGGGCAGGATGCGAGGCTAGCGGAGGGCCGCGGCAAGTGTCAACCTAGCTTGACGTAAACCTTTGGCACAAAGCCGGGCGGGATGCGACGGCAAGCGGCGGTATCCGCAAGGGCGGCGTCGCCTGATCGCGCCCGCTGACGGCAGGGTAGCGCAGGCCGCCGGACAGCCCCTACAGCGACGCCCCGTCCGACAGGGCGCGCGCCGCCCGGCGCAGGCCGGTCAGTTGCGGGCCGGTCGCGATGCGGGCCATGGGCGCTTCGGGCGGCGCGGCGTGGTGCGCGGCTTGCGCGGCGGCCCTGAGACCAACCGAGCGGAGCGAACCCGGCCGCGCGACCGGCATCGGCGCGGCGCGCAACGCGGTCGGCACGCTGCCGGTGGGGCTGGTGTCGGCGAAGGCCAGGACGCTCGCCGGCAGGTGGCTGTCGCCTTGCGTGATCAAGGCCGGCAACGTGGCCTTGCGCAGCGCGGGGTTGAGCGCTGCGGCGCCAAGCGAGGCGACGGAAATGCGCTGCGCCCTGGCGAGCGCGTCGGGACGCAGGGGCGGTAGCGGCGCCAGGGGTGCGGCGGCGGCGAACTCCACCGGCCGGCGTGGCGGCAAGGGCAGGGGCGCGCGCTCCGGCGCCGGCTCGACCGCCGGGGTTGCCGCGACCTTGCCGGTGGCCGGCTGGTCGTCGGCGTCCGCCGCGCGTTGCGCCGGCGCCGCGTCGGGCTCGGCATAGGCCACCGCCGCCTCCGGTACCTGCGGCTGCTGCGGCTGGGGCTGCGGCGCGGGGGCGGCGCGTCGCACCGGGGCGGACGCCACCGCGACGGCGCGGCGGTCTTCCTCGTCCTCGGACGCGGCGCTGCTGGTGCCGCCGCCGCCGAACAGCCAGGCGAAGAAGCCGCCCGATTCCTGCGCCGGCGGCAGGTCCGTGCCGCCGCGCGCGGCGATCTCGGCGCGGGCCGCCTCGTAGCCCGGCAGGACCTGGCCGTTCGACGCGATGTGCACCGTCTTGCCGTCCGGGAACAGGCTGGCGAGCTGGTCGTAGGGCATGCGCGGCCAGGAGCGCACGCCGCCGACGTCGAGATGGACGAAGTTCGCCGCCGGGTACCAGCCGACGCCGCCGCGCTGCAGCCGCATGCCGATCTCACGGATGCGGTGCATGGGGAAGCCGGGGATGGTGGTGTCCATCGCCTTGCCCAGCATGTGCTGGGAATGCTCGGCCACGGCGCGCGAGCGGCGGCGCAGCATGGCGTTGGTTTCGGGCGAGCGGTAGGCGGAGTAGATCTGGATCGGGTCGGTGGCGCCGGCCGTGCGGTACACCTCCCACAGCGTGTCGAACAGCCGGGGGTCCATGCTGATTTCGTCGTTGTTGCGCCAGTCGCGCAGGAAATGGTTGAGCTGGC
>CAXTFM010000017.1:0-38247 GCA_964243435.1 uncultured Beijerinckiaceae bacterium | reverse complement strand
ACATCGAAACCGTGTGGGGCCGCGGGTACGTGCTGCGCGAACCAAGCGAAGAGGAACTCCGGGCAACTGCTTAGGGTCTGCACCTCCAAGCCCGCATCGGGACGGTGGCTGGCAGTCTGAGCCGTTCGGCGGTTCTCTTGGCACCTCCGGGGAGCAATCAGCAGCTTCGCTTCGGTGTTCGATGCGATCATCGATCGGCCGGCGCCGGATTGCGGTGCAGGTCGACGGACCTTCGGTGTCGATGGATGCGGCGCGGGCGCGGGTTCAAGGCGACGGGTTGCGCGCGTTGGACATTCGGAGCGCTCGCAGGTCGCCTCGGGTGGTCGTCGGTCGCGTTATCGCATCAGGTTCCTAACCTCGGGAGGAATTGCGTACCGCCGTCGCATGCGCGGCCTTCGTCGCGCTGACGACCTGATGGCGCTGGCCGACGCTTGCCTGGGCTGCATTTCCCGCAGAACAGCCATCGGTAGCGGCTGAACGGGCCGAACTTTCGCGTTTTGGATCGATCCGGGTCCGGCTTCCAGCTTGCGTGGCGGCCGACATAGCGCCGTGCCCGCCTCCATGGCACGCCTTCTGCTGGTGGGAAGCTCACGAAATGTCGTGAACAGCTCAGGCTGGAGAGGTCGGTGATGGGCAGGGCGGTGGGCGCGCTTTCTTTCCGCTCGGCGGGTGCGATCACCGTTCCCGCCACGACGCTCAAAGGCAATCAAGCCTACGACATCCTCCGGCGCGAGATCGTTTCCTGCCGCCTGTTGCCTGGCATCAGCATCACCGAAACGGAGCTGATGGAGCGCTTCGCGCTTGGCAAGGCGAGCTGCCGCATCGCGCTACAGCGCCTGACGCAGGAAGGTTTCGTGGCTTCAATGCCTCGGCACGGCCACCGTATCGCGCCCATCACTGTGAAAGACGTGGACGAGGTCTTCGCCCTTCGTATGGAGTTGGAGCCCCTGGCCGCTCGCGGTGCAGCAGGTCGGGTCAACCGGGCTCAACTGGAACGGCTGGAACAAGCCTGTCGACGGCGCATCGACGTCGACGTTGGCAATCAGATCGACTTCTTCCTGGAAGCGAACCGCAGCTTCCACATGGCCATCGCGATCGCCGCCGGCAATCAACGTCTTTGCCGTGCTCTCTCAGGCCTTCTCGATGAGATGACGCGCCTTGTCGCCCTCGGCTTCGGCGTGCAGGGCGTGCGTCCGAACATCGAAAGCGATCATGCGGCGATGATCGACCACCTCGTCGCCGGCGACGTCGATTCCGCCGCTGTCGTCGCGCGGCGCCACGTCGAGACGTTTCGCGCGATGACCATGGAAAAGGTGGTCACCAGTTTGCGCGACGCGGCGGTGATCGTACCGTCACTCGGTCTCCGGTTCGGGAGCGGCGAGTGACGATCGCCGTCGAGATCGAGCACGTTGCCAAGTGGTTTCCTCGGCGCGGCGGCATGCCGCTTCACGTTTTGGACGACATCAACATCGTCATCATGCGGCAGGCGATCGTTGCCATCGTCGGAGCGTCGGGCTGCGGCAAGAGCACGCTCCTCAACATCATCGCCGGGCTGGTCGAGCCGGATGCAGGCAGCGTGCGCCTGTCCGGAACCATCGCCCGTGACTCGCAGGATCGGCGGGCGATGACCTACATGTTCCAGGAGGATCGGCTTCTGCCCTGGCGCACGGCAGCGCAAAACGTTGCCTTTGGACTTGAAGCGGGGCGCATGCCGGCGGTCGAGCGTCGCCGCCATGTCGACGCGACCCTCGATCTCGTCGGCTTGTCGAGCTTTGGCGACTCCTACCCGCACGAGCTGTCGGGCGGCATGCGCAGTCGCGTCGCCCTGGCTCGTAGCCTCGTTACGGAGCCAGCGATCTTGCTGCTCGATGAGCCGTTCTCGAAGCTCGATCCGACGACGCGTGCGCAGATGCATGCCGAGCTACTGCGCATCGCCGCCTTGCGGGCGATGACGATGATCTTCGTCACCCATGACGTCGAGGAGGCGGTGGTGCTGGCTGACCGCGTGGTGGTGCTTCAGCCGCATCCTGGCCAGGTTCGATCGATGCAGGAGATCGAACTGGCTCGCCCGCGCGATCCGCTCTCGCCAGACGTGTCCGAGCAAGTGCGACGCCTGCGCCTCAGCCTTTCCGCGGAGATGGCGTGATGCTGGTCCGCACGCCGGACTCGTCGTTGCGGCGCGCGGCCCTGCGCACGGCCGCGACGCGCGGCGGCAGCAAGGTCCTGCAGCGCTCGGCCTTGGTCGTTCTCGCGCTGACGACGTGGCAGCTTGCCTCGCTCAATGCGCCGAGTTTCGTTCTGCCCAGCCCGGCTCGCGTTTGGGGCGCCTGGACAAGCCTCGTCGCCACGCCAAGCTTCGCCGCCGATCTGGGCATCACGCTGGAACGCATCGCGTTGGGCTTCACTTTCGCGGTCCTGGTCGGACTTCCGCTTGGCCTTGCGCTTGGCGCGAGCCGCCGCCTTGGCGCGTTCTTCGAGCCCGTCCTGACGGTGACCAACACGGTGTCTTCGGCGATCTGGGCGATTTTCGCCCTGATCTGGTTCGGGCTTTCAAACTGGACCACGATCTTCGTGGTGTTCATGACGGCGATGCCGCTCATCCTGACGAGCGTCTGGCAGGGCACGCGCACGGTCAGCCCCGAGCATCTGGAACTCGCCCGCACCTTCCGCATGCCGCGGAGCAAGGTGCTGACCAAGGTCTACCTTCCCACGATCCTGCCATCGTTCTTTTCTGGCGCCCGTCTCGCCATCGGTTTCGGCGCGCGGGTGGTGCTCGTGGCGGAGTCGCTCGGGGCGAGCAGCGGCATCGGCTACCGCCTGCGTCAAGCGGCGGACCTCGTTCAAACCGACCAGGTCTTCGCCTGGACCCTCACCCTCGTCGCCTTGATGATCGGACTGGAAACACTCGTCCTCAGGCCGGCGGAGCAGCGCCTCTTCGCCTGGAAAAAGGAAGCGCGGCCGTGACCGGGGCCTGGTCCCGGAACGTGCCGCCCCGGGTTGCCTAACGTGGAGAATGGCTTGAAACGGATCGCTGTCGCTGCCGCCGCCCTCGTCGCGGTTGTTCTACCCGGCATCGCACATGGCGAGTCGGTGCGCATCGGCTACTGGAGCTCGGGCGTCAGCCTTGGTTTCGGCGCCGTGCTCGAAGCCGGCAAATTCATGGACAAGGAGGGACTGACGCCCGAGTACGTCAGGTTTCCCGACGTCAACGCGCCGACCAAGGCCATGGCGGCGGGAGCGATTGATTTCGCCATCGGTGCGAGCGCCGGGACCGCACTCAGCGTGCTTGCCGACGGCCTGCCGCTCAGCATTGTCCTCGCGACCCAGGTGGCCGATCTCGACTTCGTCGTGCCGGCCGACTCGCCGATCAGGACGATGGCGGATCTCAAAGGCAAGAAGATCGGCACGTCGCCGGCCGGCAGCGCCACCGCCGCGATCACCTCGGCGATCCTGGAAACCAATTACGGGTTCAAGCCGACGGACTATCAGGGCGTGCCCGGCAACGACCCCCGGCTCGCGCAGTTCCTGGTGCAAAAGGACATCGATGCGGCGGCGCTGCGCACCGTGACCATCGCGCTGTTGCCGGACTTCAAGCTACGCCGGCTCGGCTCGTTTCGCTCGGACTGGAAGACGCTCACCAAGCAGGACGCACCCCCCGTTCTCGGTGTCGGCCTGATGCGCAACGCTTGGATGCAGCAGCACCCCGACGCTCCGGCCAAGGTGATGGCGGCAATGCGCAAGGCCTACGAGTTCGGCAAGGCCGACAAGGCAGCGGTCGCGAAGATCCTGACCGCATCTGCCAACCTGAGCGCGGCCGACGCCAGCGCCTACGCCGCCCTCTGGGACGGCATCTACACCGTGAGCATGGAGCCGGCGGACATTGCCTCGCTCAAGCGGGAGTTCGACGTGTTCAAGGCCGTCGGCGCCGTCAAGGGCAACCTCCCCGACACGGCCCTCGTGTCCGCTCCCTATGAGCGATCCAAAGCGATCCGGTAACGCTCACCCAAACCGCGGAGATGGAACGGCGACCATGGCAGAAACGATGAAGGCCCTCGTGCTGGCCGCGCACGGCGACGTCGACGATCTCAAGGTCGTCAACGACTATCCCAAGCCCGCGCCTGGACCGGGCGAGGTGCTGATCCGCGTCGGCGCCTCCTCGTTCAACTACCACGACGTCTTCACCTTGAGGGGCATGCCCGGCATCAAGGTGCCGTTGCCGGTGGTGATCGGCCTCGACATGGCCGGCGCGGTCGTGGAGCTCGGCGAAGGTGTCGAGGGGTGGCGGCCGGGCGACCGCGTTCTGGTCAACCCGCTGAACAAGGCCAAGGGCCTGATGGGCGAGATGCTCGACGGCGGCATGGCGGAGTACTGCCGCGTATCGGCGAACCAGCTCATCGCGATGCCGCCGGACGTGAGCTACGTCGATGCGGCCGCGCTGCCGGTCGCCTACGGCACGGCGCACCGCATGCTGATCACCCACAAAACGGTCAGGGCCGGGGACCGCGTGCTGATCCTCGGCGCTAGCGGCGGCGTCGGCACCGGCTGCGTGATGCTCGCCAAGCAGCTCGGCGCCGAGGTGATCGCCTGCGCCGGCAGCGCCGACAAGATGGCGCGCTTGAAGGAACTCGGCGCCGACCAGGTGGTCAACTACCGCGAGACCGACTTCTCGAAATGGGCGATCCAGACCTACGGCAAACCCCAGCGCCGGACCCACGAGGGCGGCATCGACGTGGTGATCAACTTCACCGGCGGCGACACCTGGGTGCCCTCGCTGAAATGCTTGAAGCGCGGCGGCACCCTGCTTGTCTGCGGTGCCACCGCCGGCCACGATCCCAAGGAAGACCTGCGCTACATCTGGAGTTTCGAGTTGAAGGTGATCGGCTCCAACAGCTTCTACGACGACGACCTGTCGGCCCTGATGGAGATGATCCAGGCCGGTACCCTTAAGCCTACGGTGGACAAGGTGCTGCCGCTGGAACGGGCCGCAGAGGGCCTGCGCATGATCCGCGACCGCGAGGTCATGGGCAAGATCGTCGTCACGCCATAAGGGCTCGCGCCATGCCGGATACAAACAAACCCGCTTCCCTGAGCGCCGAGCAGGTCGAAGCGCTGCTGCTGCGCGGCCCCTTTCATCAGTGGCTCGGCCTATCTGTGGTGTCGGTCGGCGAGGGCGAGATCGAGCTCAAGGCAACGTGGCGGCCCGAGTGGGTCGTCAATGTTGAGCGCGGCTACGTCCATGGTGGCATCCTCGCCACGCTGGTCGACCTCACCGCCGACTGGGCCCTGGTATCGCGCACCGGCCGCGGCGTGCCGACGGTGGACCTGCGCGTCGACTACCATCGCGCGGCCATGCGGGGCGATCTCACCTGCCGCGGCAAGGTCGTGAAATTCGGCGGCCAGATTTCCGTGGCCGAGGCGCAGATCCACGACGCCGAGGGCCGGCTGCTGGCCAGCGGTCGCGGCGTCTACATGACCGCACCGACCAAATGACGGACGCTCCCCTTGATGCCGGGCTCGCCAGCGCAGCGCTCGACCATGTCGTCATCAATGTGCTGCGACGCATGGACGAAGCGGCCGCACTGTTCACGGCGCTCGGCTTTCAGCTGACGCCGCTCGGCCGCCACTCGCTTGGCTCCGTCAACCACCTCATGATGACGCCCGGCCCCTACCTTGAACTCGTCGGCGTGCCGGAATCCGGGCCGCAGCGCCAGGACGTGCTGGACAGCCCGTTCGGGTTGAACGGCCTCGTCCTGGCAAGTCGTGACGCGGACGACACCTTCAGACGTCTTTCCGCAGCCGGCGTGCCGGTCGAACCGCCCGTGGCCTTTTCGCGACCCGTGGCGCTCGACGGCAGGACGGTCGAAGCCCGCTTTCGTACGGTGCGCCTGCCAGTCGAGTCGTTTCCCGCCGGACGGATCTATCATTGCGAGCACCTCACGCCCGGCCTCGTGTGGCGCAAGCCTTGGTTCGTCCATCCGAACAGGTTTTGCGGGATCGGGGCGCTTGCTGTGACAAGCCCGGCCCCTGACGCGGAGGCGGAGCGCTACGCCGCCGCCTGCGGTGGGCGCGCCGAGCGGGCGGAATACGGTTGGGTAATCCCGCTCGGCGCGGCGCGCGTCGAATTCCGCCCGGGGCCGGCGGCGCGTTTCGCCGGTCTGGAACTGCACTTCACCGATCTTGCCCTGCTTGAGGAGCGGGCGAGGACCGTTTCGGCGGTCGGTTGGCGTCGTCTCGCGGCGGACTTGGCCGAGCTGGCGCTACCTGCCTTCGACCTTCGCATCCGATGCAGGCGCCGCGCTTGACGCCCGCGACCAACCTCGGCGCTTTCGTTGACCGCGCGGGCGACCCCGACGCGCCGATGATCATCGGTGTGCAACCCGGGGCGGAACCGGCGGTGCTGTCCCGCGCGAGCCTCGACGCCCTCGCCGACGCTTTCGCCCGCGGGCTGCTCCGCGCCGGCCTACGCCGCGGCGAGCGCATCGCCGTGCTTGCAGCCAACCGCCCCGAGTACGTGGCCGTGCTGCTCGGCGCGATGCGCGCGGGAGTCGTACCGACGCCGATAAACCACAAGTTCCCGCCGGCAACCATCGCCCACGTCATCGCCGATTGCGGCGCCCGCCTCCTGGTGTGCGACGCCGCTCGCCGCGAGCAACTCTCCGCCGGGCTGCCGTCGCACCTGCGCATCGCCGAGTTCGACGGGGGCGGCCTCGCGCCCTGGCTTGACGTCGGGCCTTTCACACCGGTCGAGCCCCGCGCCGACGAAGCCGGGCTGTTCCTTTACACCTCCGGTTCCACCGGCCGGCCGAAGGGCGTCATGCTGTCCCACGCGAGCCACCTCTGGGTGGCGCGGACGCGGATGGAGGAATTCGACATCCGCCGCGATCGCGTGCTGATCGCGGCGCCGCTCTACCACATGAACGCGCTGGCGCTGGCTTTCCTCGTCTGCGCCGCCGGCGCCACCATGGTGCTGCTGCCGCAGTTCGAGGCGCGCGCCTACATCGAAGCGATCAGTCGCTACCGCTGCACGTGGCTCACCGCCGTGCCGCCGATGATCGCCATGATGCTGCGGGAGCGGGACGCGCTGGCGACGGCCGATCTTTCCAGCGTACAAACGGTGCGGATGGGTTCGGCACCCATCAACGACGCCCTGATGCTGCAAACCCGCGCGCTTCTCCCGAATGCGCGGATCATCAACGCCTACGGCACGACGGAGGGCGGCCCGATTGTGTTCAGCGGCCACCCTGATGGCCTATCGACCCCGATTGCCTCGGTCGGCACCCCGCACCCGCAGGTCGCGACGCGCCTGGTCGGGCCCGAGGCGCCCGGGAGCGGGGTGCTGCAGATGCGCAGCCCGGCAATCATGCTTGGCTACCACAACCGGCCGGACGTCCGCTCACCGGTGACCGCCGACGGCTTCTACGACACGAGCGACGTGTTCCGCATGGACGCCGATGGATTCCACTACTTCGTCGGGCGCACGGACGACATGTTCGTGTCGGGTGGCGAGAACATCTTTCCGGGCGAGGTCGAGCTGGTGCTCGAACGCCATCCCGACGTGCTGCAGGCCTGCGTCGTGCCGGTCGAGGACGCGATCAAGGGCACGAAGCCGGTCGCCTTCGTCGTGCGCCGCCCCGGCACATCGATCGACGAGGAGGCGATCAAGCGGCACGTGCTGGCCAACGCGCCGGCCTACCAGCACCCGCGCCGCGTTTGGTTTGTTGACGCGATGCCGCTCGCTTCGACGAACAAGGTCGACCGCGCCGGCTTGCGGCAGCGCGCGGAGGCCGCCCTGCGAGAAGCCTGAGCCGCACTTGCGGTCCATGAAAACCGAACGGAGCACCGCGCGCATCGTGAGGTGCGGTTCTGCAGTACGGCGAACCGGATCTGCCTCATGTACAAGTAATGATTGCGAGTCGACCCGGATGGCGATCGACGTCGAGAACCTCGCCGCAACGAACCTGCATCGACCCGCCGACAGTCGGGCACGGTCGAGCGCTGTCCGTCAACCGATGCGCCACGTCACCCGCAGGTTCTGGGATGTTCGTCCAAGGACGGCATCAGCGAGTTCGAAAGCTGGTGCGATCCGCTCGGCTTCAGATCTGCAACATGACCACGATTGCAGAATGCAAGTTGGCGACTGCATCGTTCCGCGATGCTATGAAGCCATGGCTGAGGAGCTTTCCTGCACATGAAAAGTGTACCGACGACTTTTGGCTACAGCTATATCCCGGGACCTTTCCAGTACTCGGCCGGTGTGTCGGCGCTGCCGGGCTTCTCCATCGAGCGGGTCCGCCTGACGGATCCGGTGGCGCTGAGCGACGGCTTCGCGCGCGTGGAGCGCTACATGAGCGAGCGCGGCCTGCCGTTCACCGCCTTCGCCGCCTGTGAGCTGCACTCGCCGGCCCCGTTCGACGATGAAGGGTTCCGCAGCTTCAACCGCCTCTACGTCCAGACCCTCGAGCGCTGGGGGATCATGAAGGACGACGCCAACCCGGTCGCCCGCAGCAACACCTGCCCCGTCGTCGACCCTCCACCTGCGCCGAGCCTGCACGCGTTCAGCCTCGTCGTGCCCGGGGCGTCGGCCGCGAGCTTCGTCATCTCGGGCGGTGCCGAGGCGATGGAAGGCGAGGGGTCCTATGGGTCGAGAACCGTTCGCTACAACGATCCGAGCGCCGATGCGCTGAAGGAAAAGGCCGACTTCGTCCTCAGCCAGATGGAGAAGCGCATGGCCGCCTTCGGCCGCGGCTGGGCCGACACCACGGGCGTTCAGGTTTACACCATCCGCGACATCCACCCTCTCTTCGCCGACGCGATCGCCGCGCGCGGTGCCGCACGCCACGGGTTGACGTGGCACTACAACAGGCCGCCGGTGGATGGCCTCGACTACGAGATGGACTGCCGGGACGTCGCAGTGGAGCGCGTCATCGGTTGACCTCGCGCGCGACGGCGTCAATCGCTGGAACGGCTCTTGCCACCATCGGATCGATCCGATCAAGCTCAGGCATGGCAAGCACAACCCGACGTACACTCATCGGCGCCGGCCTCGCCCTTGCGGCCACGAGGATCACGCCCGTGCGCGCTGCCGACCGCGTCCTGCGGATCGGCGCGCCGCTGCCCATCACGGGAGGGCTCGCCCCCGACGGAGACAAGCAGAAGCGCGGCTACGATCTTTGGACGGAGACGGTCAACCGCAACGGCGGCCTCAGGGTCGGCGGCCAGGCCCTGCGCGTCGAGGTCGTCTACGCCGACTACCAGTCCAGCACGCCCCGCGCGGTGCAGCTGGCGGAACGGCTGATCACCCAGGAGAACTGCCCCATCCTCTTCGGCCCGCAGGGCTCGGGCGCGACAAAGGCTGCAAGCTCGGTCGCCGAACGGTACCGTATCCCGATGATCGCGCCGACGGCCTCGTCCAAGGAGGTGTACGATCAGAACTACAAGTACCTGTTCGGGACCTTCACCCCGAACGACACGCTGACGAACCCCCTCGGCGACATCGTCCGCGCGGCCGCACCAGGGGTGAAGAAGATCGCGCTGCTGGCGCGCAACGACCTTTTCCCGCTTGCGATCGCGGGTGAGATGGAGAAGGCCGCCAAGGCGCGCGGCCTGGAGGTGGTGCGCTTCGACAAGTACGCGATCGGCACCATGGACCATTCGAGCGCGCTGACGCAGATGGCCGCTGCCGCGCCCGATTGGGTGTTCGTCACGGGTTACCTCAACGACCTGCTCCTCGTGCGCCGGCAGATGGCCGAGCTGCAGATCAGGGCGCCGGTCGTGACCATGATCGTCGGCCCGGCCTACCACGAGTTCGTGGACGCGCTCGGTCCTTTGGCCGAGGACCTGACGTCGGCGTCCTGGTGGCATCCGGCGCTGCGCTACGTCGACTGCAAGGGACCGTGGGGTACGACGCAAGCGTTCAACGATGCTTACCGGGAGAAGTACCACCGCGATCCGGACTACGGCGAAGCCTCGGCGGCCGCCTGCGGCGTCGTCGTGCAGCTCGCCGTCGAGGCGGCGGGCAGCCTCGAGCCGCAGAAGATCCGCGATGCGATCGCCGCGCTCGACGTCGCGACCTTCTTCGGCCACCTGAAGTTCGGGCCGAACGGGCAGGTCACGACGCTGGAACCGCCGGTGTTCCAAATCCAGGATGGCAGACCCCTGGTACTCCACCCGGCATCCGTGAAGCAGGCGAACTTCAAGCTCCTCCCGGCTTGACGCACCGTGCTGCTCGCGCAAGTCGTCGTCAACGGGCTGATGCTTGGCTGCCTTTACGCCAGCATCGCCGCTGGCTTCTCGCTCGTCTGGGGCGTGCTCAACGTCATCAACCTGTTGCACGGCGTGCTGATCGTGCTCGGCGGCTACCTCGCTTGGTGCGCATGGGCGGGACTAGGCCTCCATCCGCTCCTGTCCTTGCCGTTCGTTGCGATCCTCGTCGGCCTGCTTGGCGCCTTGCTCCAGGCAGGCCTCCTGAACAGGATCGTCGGCACGCCCGTGCTCATCACCCTCGTCGTGACCTTCGGGCTTGAACTCGTCGGCACCAACGCTCTGCTGCTCGTCTTCGGCGCCGACTACCGCACGATCCGCCCGAGCTTTTCGCTGGGAACGGCGCTCGTCGGCGGCGTCCGCGTGCCGCTCGATCGGGCGATGACTGCGTGCGCGGCGCTCGGCATGACGGTTGTGCTCTGGGGCGTGCTGCGTGGCAGCTGGCTTGGCCGCGCCATCATCGCGGTGCGCATGGACCGCGATGCCGCCGCGCTGATGGGGGTGCGCGTCGGGGCGGTCCACGTCGCGACCTTCGCGCTCGGCGCGACGCTGGCCGGCGCGGCCGGGGCGCTGCTCGGCCTCGTGTTCCCCATCTCGCCCCTGCAATCGGAAGCCTACCTCGGGACGGCTTTCACCGTGTGCGTGCTCGGAGGACTCGGCAGCGTCGTCGGCGCCGTCGCCGGCGGGCTGGTGCTCGGTGTCATCGAGAGCGGCGCTGCGCTCGCCGTGGGCGCGGAAAACGCACCGATCGTGTCGCTGACGCTGCTGCTCGTGCTCCTCGCCGTCCGCCCGGACGGGCTCCTGGGCCGGCGGGGCTTCGCGTGAGGGCTGCCCTTTCCGCTGCGGCCTGGCTCGTCGCCCTCGCGCTCTCCGCGGCGCTGCTTTGGTCGGGCAACGCTTACTGGATGCGGCTCGGCACGACGCTGGCCGCCAACATCGCGCTTGCCAGCGCCTGGAACCTCGTCGGCGGCTTCGCCGGCTACCCGTCCTTCGCGACCGCCGCCTTCTTCGGCCTCGGTGCCTATGTCGGCGCGCTCGCCCAGGCCAACGGCGCGCCGATGCCGGTCGCTTGGCTCGTGTCTTCCGCTGCCGCCGCGGCCTTTGCTCTCGTCATCGGTTGGGCGGTGCTCCGGCTGCGCGGGCACTACTTCGCCATCGGCAGCCTTACCATGGTCAGCCTGCTCCGGATCATCGCGACGAACTGGACGACCGTCACCGGAGGCGGCATGGGCTTGAACCTGCCGACACCGGCGGCGGACGTCCTCGAACAGGCCCAAACCTTTTTCCTCGCGCAGGCCTCCATCGCCGCAGTGTCGGTCGTCGCCGCTGCGCTGGTCGCACGCTCCAGTCTCGGCTTCGCTCTCGCCTGCATTCGCCAGAACGAGACGGCGGCGGGCATGCTCGGACTTGACGCGCGCGCGGCCAAGGCCACGGCCTTCATCCTGTCAGCCATGCTTGTTGCACCGGTGGGTGCAGTCTACGCGTCCTCCGTCTTCTATATCGAGCCTGGCGACGTGTTCGACGTCCAAACATCCCTCACGCCCATCATCATGGCGCTGCTCGGCGGTGCCGGCACCGTCGGCGGCCCCGTCCTTGGCGCATTGCTTTACGAGGTGCTGGAACAAACCGTCTGGGCGCGCTTCAACGCCGTCCATACCGGCGTGCTCGGCGTATCCGTGGTGCTCCTCGCACTGTTCCTGCCGCGCGGCCTGCTCGGCCTGCGGCGACGCGCAGCGTGAGCATGCTGCTCGGCCTCGCCGACGTGTCGGTGCGCTTCGCCGGCGTAAAAGCGCTGGCCGGTGTTTCCCTGGCCGTCGAAGCGGGCGAGATCCTCGGCCTCATCGGCCCAAACGGGGCGGGCAAGACGACGCTCATCAACGCTGTTTCCGGCGCCGTGCCCTCGACCGGCGACATCCGACTCGAGGGGCGGCCGATCCGCGGGATGCCGCCGTACCGGATCGCACGGCTCGGTCTCGCCCGCACCTACCAGATCGTGCAGCCGTTTCCCGAAATGACCGCGCGCGACAACGTTGCGGCCGGCGCGCTCTTTGCGAAAGTCGCCCCGGACCTGAACGCCGCCCGCCGCGTCGCCGATGCCGTACTCGACCGCGTCGGCCTGGCGAGCGCGGCCGACAAGCCCGCCGCCACCCTGACGCTTGCACAGCGCAAGCGCCTCGAAGTCGCCAAGGGCATGGCGGCGAAGCCGAAGATGCTGCTTCTCGACGAGGTGAACGCCGGGCTGAACGCGTCGGAGATCGACGACGCGCTCGCTCTGATCCGCTCGATCGCGGCGGACGGGATCGCCATCGTCATCGTCGAGCACCTGATGAAGGTGGTGAGCGGCCTTTGCGACCGCGTCGTCGTGCTGCACCACGGCGCCATCATCGCCAACGGCACGCCGACGGCGGTGCTGGCGGACCCCGCCGTCGTCGAGGCCTACCTCGGTCACGGGCATGCCAAGCGGGCTCCGTCGTGACGCCCTTGCTCGAGGTCGCAGGCATCAGCGCCGGTTACGGCGCGGTGCAGGTGCTATGGGATGTTTCGTTCGCCCTTCCCAAGCCGGGACTGTACTGCTTGATCGGGTCGAACGGTGCCGGCAAGACGACGCTGATGCGCGTGCTGTCCGGCCTTCTGCCGTTAAGGGCCGGGGCGATCCGCTTTGCTGGACGAAGCCTCGTCGGCCTGCCGCCCGACGCCGTGCTCGACGTCGGCCTCGCGCAGGTGCCGGAGGGCCGGCGTCTTTTCCCTGCCATGAGCGTCGAAGACAATCTGCTGATGGGCGCCTATCGCCGCCGCACGCACGCCCGGCGCGGGATCGAGCGCGCCTACGCGCTCTTCCCCCGCCTCAAGGAGCGACGGCGCCAGGACGCCTCGACGCTGTCGGGCGGCGAACAGCAGATGTGCGCCATCGCGCGCGGCCTGATGAGCGAACCGACGCTGCTGCTGATCGACGAGCTGTCGCTCGGCCTCGCGCCGCGCGTCGTCGCCGAGCTCGCCGCAACGCTTCGGACGGTGGCCGACGGGGGAACGAGCCTGTTCGTCGTCGAGCAGGACGTCGCTGCGGCGCTCGAGCTCGCCACCGCCGGCTTCGTCATGGACCGGGGCAGGATCGCCTTCGAGGGGCCGAGCGCCTGCCTGATGCGCGACCCGCGCGTGCGCAGCGCCTACCTCGGCCTATGATCCCCATCGCTGCGCGCGCGGAAAAGGACGGCCTCGGCTTCCGGGTCAGGCACTTAAGACGAAACCTCGGCGCTGGTCGGCAGCTAAACTCCCTGCCGACACACCCATTGGCGCTGGAGTGAAGCTCGCGGGCTTCCCTACCGCAGCGACGGAAGAAGTCGCCAAAGGCTTGGAGCGGTCTGAAGCATGGCGGCGCAACGATATGGGTGAGGCCGATCAGGCAGCGAGCGGGTACGAGCACGCAAGCTCCGCGGCGCTCACTGGCAACCCGAGTAGATATCCCTGTCCGGCCCAGCATCCGAGGTTGAGCAGCATCGTGCGTTGCTCTTCGGACTCGATGCCTTCCGCGATCACTTCGAGGTCGAGACGGTCGGCGAGCGACACGATCGCCGCCACGATCGCGGCACTGTGCGGCGCCCTGCAGATGTCCTCCACGAAGGATCTGTCGATCTTCAGGCGGGAGACCGGAAGCTGCTTGAGGGTCGTCAGCGAGGCGAAGCCCGTCCCGAAATCATCGAAGGCGATATGGACTCCCGCTTCGCGTAGGGCACGCAACGCTGCGATCGTTTGGTCGTCGGGTCGCAGCGCGATCGTTTCCGTCACTTCGATCTCAAGGTCGGCGGGGTGCAACGCGTGCCGCTGCAACGCCGTGTGAACGACCTGTTCCAACGTGCCCGACGCGAATTGTGCCGCGAACAGGTTGACGCCGATCCGCCGAACATGCCGGCCTGCCTGCCGCCAGGAGGCGAGCTGTCGACAAGCTTCATCGATCACCCAGCTTCCGACTTCATAGGCGACGGGGTGGGTCTCGAGGGCTGCAAGAAATGCATTGGGCGTCAACAAGCCGCGCTTCGGATGCCGCCAACGCAGAAGAGCCTCCACGCCGACCAGCGACCGGCCGTCCAGTCGCATTTGCGGTTGGTAGAACAACTCCCATTGTTTCTGCTCGGTCGCCAAGCACAGCTCGTCCTTAAAGGCCCGTCGAGCCGCTTGCTCGTTGCTCATTCCGGTATGGAAGAAGCAGGCGCGGCGTCCCCCGCCCTTTTTCGCGGCAAAGAGCGCGAGGTCGGCGCGCAGGAGAAGTTCGTCGACCTGGCTTGTGTGCAGGGGAGCCATCGCGATGCCGACGCTCAGCCCGACCTGCAGCGCGTGCCCGGCGACGTGGAACGGCTCCTGAAGGGCGCGAAGCAGGCCCTCCGCGGTTTCGCGCGCCGACAGCGGATCCGCCTTGCGCGCCAGCACGAAGGCGAACTCGTCGCCGCCGATGCGCGCAAAGGCACTGTCTCCTGCCAAGACGTTCAGCCGGACCGCGATCGCCTGCAGGAGGGCATCGCCGACCATGTGCCCGAAGTTGTCGTTGACCGCCTTGAACCCGTCGAGATCCAACGCCAGCAACGTCGCGGCGCCATCCTCGACCAAGCATGCCTCGAGGTGCTCGCGAAAGCCCGTTCGGTTCATCAAGCCGGTGAGCGGGTCATGGTGGGCCAAGTGCTCAAGACGCCTCTCGCGCGCCCGCTTGGCCGTTACATCCTGGATGTGCGCGCTGAACTCGCTCCCTGCCTCGCCACTCCTCGCTATCACGGTGATTTCGACCGGAAACTCGCGGCCGTCCCGGTGAACGGCCACGGCTTCCATCGTCGCGCCCGCAAGCTTCGCCGTTTCATCGGTCGTGGCCTGTAAGCTGGCAAGCTGACCGTCGCGGAAGCGTTCGGGGACGATCAGGTTGAGCGGGCGACCGACGGCATCTTGGGCAGTATGACCGAACATGGCTTCTGCGGTTTTGGTCCAGCAGGTGATCCTTTCGCCGGCATCGGCCGCGACGACCGCGTTGGCGACCGCGGACTTGGCGATCACTCGATTGGACCCCTCGACGCCGCGCTTTTCGAGCGTTTCCACGACCATTGTGGCCAAGTGGGTCAGCAAGCGGCATTCCTCGTCCGGGAAACGGTCACGCGGCCTTGAATCGATGACGCAACAAGCCCCGAGGTGAACGCCGGCAGCGTTGATCAATGGCGCTCCGGCGTAGAAGTGGAATTGAGGGCTGCCCATCAGCGCGTTGTCGCTGAAACGGGGATCAAGCGCCATGTCGAGGAGCACCAGGGGCACATCTCCGATCAGCGTCTGCGCGTAGGTTGCGATCTTGCGCGAAGCGCTGCAGATGTTCGCGCCATGGTGGACGTCCAGCCGTCGCTCGGCCTCGTTGACCAACGATATGAGACAGATCGGCGCTTCCAGAAGCCGTGCTCCCAATGCCGTGAACCTGTCGTAATCCGGCTCGACCAGCGCTCCGATCGGGTCGCGGCAGGCGAGTGCCAGAAGACGGCGGTTTTCCAAATTGGCTGACATCCCGACCATCGGAACCTCTGCTTGCTCAATGACGAACAAAGTAACGTATGATAGGTACTCGCTGACGTCAGGTTGCGTTCCGGACCGGCCGACAACTCAAAACCATGACGGTTGAGTCGGCCTGAAATCGAGACTTCTACTTTTAAAGAAACGCCTTCTGCGAGGGTCTTCTGGTAAGGTGGAATACCGTTCCAGGCGATCAAAGCCGCGGTTGCGTCGGGCGCAGCAGCAGCAGCTTGCATAGTCCTTGCACCGATCGGCGTCTCACACGTTGCGGTGCTCGGCCTGAGCTTCACGACGCGAGGCACCGAAGGGCTGACATGCACGCGCCATTTGGACATGCGGGCCGCGGCAATGGCATGTCACGATCGCGATTGGCAGTGTCGCTCCACCTTCGGCCGTGCGCGCCCACGAGGAGCCTTCAACGCCCTTCATGCTCAAGCCGCCTGTCGGCTCCCCGTTTTCTGCCCGGCGTCCCAGGGCTCGTCGACACCGACGTCGCCGTGATGGGCGTGGCGCAGATGCCGAGATGCACCGCGGAAGCATGCGGCGATCCGGTCGGGCGTTCCTTTCCCATCGCGTCGCCGGCCGGCTTCGCCTGTTTGTCCACCACCCCAAAGTCCGGAGAAATCGAATGCGCAAGTTGCTGATGCTGGGCGCCGCAATGGCGGCGTCCATGATCGCGATGGCGGCGCAGGCCGCCAACCCCATCAAGCTCGGCGTGCTCGAGGATCAGTCGGGCGACTTCGCCCTCGCCACGATCGGAAAGGTGCACGGCATCCAGCTGGCGACCGACGAGATCAACAAGGCGGGCGGCATCGCCGGGCGCCCCATCGACCTCGTGATCTACGACACTCAGTCCGACAACACGCGCTACCAGGAGTTCATGCGCCGCGTGTTGCAGCGCGACAAGGTGGACGCGGTGTTCGCCGGCTTCTCCAGCGCCTCGCGCGAGGCCTACCGCCCGATTGTCGACCAGCTCAACGGCTTCGCGTTCTACAACAACCAATACGAGGGCGGCGTGTGCGACGCCCACATGATCGTCACGGGCGCGGTACCGGAACAGCAGTTCTCGACACTGATCCCGTACATGATGGAGAAGTTCGGAAAGAAGGTCTACACGATCGCCGCCGACTACAACTTCGGTCAAATCTCGGCCGAGTGGGTCCGCGACATCGTCAAGCAGAATGGCGGCGAAATGGTAGGGCAGGAGTTCATCCCGCTCGGCGTTTCGCAGTTCGCCTCGACGATCCAAAACATCCAGAGGGCCAAGCCGAGCTTCCTGATGACGCTGCTCGTCGGCACCGCGCAGTCATCGTATTTCGAGCAGGCCAGCGCCGCGAACCTGCGCCTGCCGATGGGGAGCTCGGTCAACGTCGGTCAGGCCTACGAGCACAAGCGTTTCAAGCCGCCGAGCCTCGCCAACATGTACGTCACCACCAACTGGATCGAGGAGGTGGACACGCCCAAAAGCAAGGAGTTCGTGTCCAGGTGGCACAAGATGTTCCCTAACGAGCCCTACATCAATCAAGAGGCCGAGAACTCCTACCTCGCGGTGTATCTCTACAAGGAGATGGTGGAACGGGCGAAGGGCTCGACCAAACGCGACGATCTGCGCAAGATCATCGCAGCAGGCGACGTGTGCTTCGACGCCCCGGAAGGGCACGTCTGCATCGACCCGAAAAGCCAGCACATGTCGCACACCATCTACCTGGCCAAGGTGAACGAGGACCACTCGATCTCCTTCCCCAAGGTTTGGGACAACATCAAACCGTACTGGCTCGGCGAGGCCGGCTGCGATCTGACCAAGAAGAACCCCAACGCCCAGTACACGCCGAGCAGCCCGCCGCCGAAAAGCTGAGGCGGGTGGGACCCGAGGCGCGCAGGGCCGCCATCCTCGGCCTTGCCAAGCCTCTCGCTCCTCGCCCCCTCGAACCAGGACGGCTGAATGTCCGGCACCGACATCGCGATCGGCTTTCTTTACCAGTTCGGCGACGCGAGCGCCTTTCTGGTGCTCTGCGCCAGCGGCCTCGCGATCATCTTCGGCATGATGGGCGTCATCAACCTCGCGCATGGCGAGTTCATCATGGCCGGCGCCTACATCACGGCGACGGTCGCCAGGATGGGCGTGCCGCTGCCGCTTGCGATCGCCTGCGGCGCCCTGTTCACGGGCCTGCTCGGCATGGGCCTTGAGCGCCTCGTGATCCGCCACCTTTACGGTCGACCGCTCGACACGATCGTGGCCACCTGGGGCGTGAGCCTGATCGCGTCGCAAGGCACGCTCATCGTGCTCGGGCCGAGCCTTCCCGGCCTGTCCACCCCGTTCGGCAGCGTCCAGCTCGGCGACCTGTCCTACTCGCTTTACAGGTTCCTGCTGATGGGAACGGCTGCCGGCACCCTCCTCGCGCTCTACGGCCTGTTCAACTTCACCCGTTTCGGCGTGCTGGCGCGCGCCACGATCCAGGTGCCGCACATGGCCGAGGCGCTCGGGGTGAACACCCGGTTGATCTACAGCCTGACCTTCGGCATCGGGGCGGCGCTGGCGGGGGCGACTGGCGGCCTTTACGCGCCCACCATGACGCTCGTGCCGACCATGGGCAGCCAGTTCCTCACGGAAGCTTTCGTCACCGTGGTGACGGGCGGCGGAGACGTGTTCCTGGGCACGGCGCCGGCCGGCGTGATCCTCGGCTTCATCCGCGCCGCCATGACGACCTGGGAAGGGCAGCTCGCCGGGCAGATCGGACTTCTCGTGGCCGTCATCGTGGTGATCCGGGTGCTGCCGCGCGGCGTTTCCGGGCTGATCCTGCGCGAGCGGACCTGACCGCGATGGCTCGACGCTCCCTGTTGGTTCGCGCGCTGTCCCGCCTCGAAGGCCCGCAGACGCTCGGGCGCGGACCCTTGTTCTGGGCCGGCGCCGCCGTCGTCCTCGCCCTCGCGATTGGCTACCCGCTCGTCACGGACTCCTACACGGTCGGCAACACGGTATACTTCTTCAACTGGGCCTTCATGGCGCTCGGCCTGTGCCTGATCTGGGGCTACGGCGGCGCGCTGAGCTTCGGCCAGACCGCCTTCTTCGGCATTGCCGGCTACGCCTATGGCATCATTACGCTCAATTACGGATCCGATGCCGGACTGACGCTGTGGGCGACGCTCGCCGCCGTCGCGCTGGCGGCGCTCGCCGCGGCCGTGCTCGGCTATTTCCTGTTCTTCGGCCGCATCAGCGGCGTGTTCCTCGGTATCGTGACGCTCGCCGTCACCCTCGTGCTGGAGCGCTTCATGGCCCAGACCGCGGGGCCCGAGTGGCACATCGGGGTCGCACGGCTCAACGGCTTCAACGGCATGAACGGGATGCCGTCGCTGACGATACCCTGGCCAGGCGACAACGACCCGCTCGTCCTGGTTCCCGACCTGCCGCTGTACTACGTCGTGCTCGCCCTGCTCGCGGTCACCTATCTGGCGCTGCGCATGCTGGTGAACTCCGCCTTCGGCAACGTGCTGGTGGCGATCCGCGAGAACCCGCAGCGCGCCACCATGCTGGGCTACGACGTGCGCAAGTACCAGCTCGGCGGCTTCGTGATCGGCAGCGCGCTCGCGGGCCTGAGCGGGGTGCTCTACACGAGCTGGGGCCAGTACATCACGCCGTCCAGCATGGGCATCACGGCCGCGGCGCTCCCGATCGTGTGGGTCGCGGTGGGCGGCCGCAGCGACCTTACCACGACGCTCGTCGGCACCGTCCTGCTCATCGGCGGCTTCCAGGCGATCACGGTGTATGGCAGCCAGTACGCGCTCGTCGTGATGGGCGCGCTGCTGGTCGTCACCGTGCTGCTGGCGCCCGAAGGCCTCATCATGGCGCTCGCCCTGCTGCCGCGGCGGCTCAGGCGCAAACGCGCCCGGACGGCGGCGTGACGGCCCTGCTCGAAACGCGCAAGCTGAACAAGCGGTTCGGCGGGCTGCGCGTCACGGCCGACGTCGACTTCGTGCTCGACCCCGGGGAACTGCATTGCCTCATCGGCCCGAACGGGGCCGGCAAGAGCACGCTGTTCCGTCTCATCCTCGGCGAGTACAGGCCGACGAGCGGCGCCGTGTTCTACGACGGACAGGACGTCACGAAGCTCGAGGCGCACCAGCGCATCCGCCGCGGCATCAGCGTCAAGTTCCAGGTGCCGGGGATCTTTTCGGCGCTCAGCGTCGCCCAGAACCTCGAGATCGCCCTGCAGCACCACCTCGAAGGCCACAGCTTGCTCAGCGAGATCCGGCGGCAGCTCGACCTCCTCCATCTCGCGACCGAGGCCGCGCAACTCGCGGGCAACCTCAGCCACGGCCAGAAGCAATGGCTTGAGATCGGCATGGCCACGGCGCTCAAGCCCAAGCTGTTGCTTCTCGACGAGCCGACCGCGGGCATGTCGGCCGAGGAAACCCACGCGACCGGCGAAATGGTGCAGGCGTTGCAGCGCGAGGGCATGACGGTTCTCGCGGTCGAGCACGACATGGCCTTCGTGCGCCAGGTCGCGAGCCGGGTCACGGTGCTCCATTTCGGTCGCGTCTTCGCCCAGGGATCGATCGACGCCATCATGGCCGACGACCGCGTCGCCGAGATCTATCTCGGCCAAGGTCACGGCACGCATCGTGGCGTGCCTCAGGATGTCTGAGTCCGCCGCGCCGCTCCTGTCGGTCGCGGGCCTGCGCAGCGGGTATGGCGGCAAGCCGGTGTTGCAGGGCATCGACCTCGACGTGCGCCACCGCGAGATCACGGCCGTGATCGGTCGCAACGGGGTCGGCAAGTCGACCTTGATGAAGACCATCATCGGCCTGCTGCCGGCCACTGCCGGTGCCGTGTGTCTCGATGGCCGCGACATCACCGGCGACACGCCGCACGCACGCGCCCGGCGCGGCATCGGCTACGTGCCGCAGGGCCGCGACGTGTTTCCGCGCATGAGCGTGGAGGAGAACCTGCGGGTCGGCGGCGTCGACCGGGCCGGTTTCGAGCCGGTCTACCATCACTTCCCGATCCTAAAGGAACGGCGGCGGCAAACGGCCGGCACGTTGTCGGGTGGCCAGCAGCAGCAACTCGCCCTCGGCCGCGTGCTGGTTGGCAAGCCGGTCCTGCTGCTCCTCGACGAGCCGTCGGAGGGCATTCAACCCTCCATCGTGCAGGACATCGCCCGCATCGTGGTCGAACTCAACCGCACCACGGGCCTGACCGTCGTGCTGGTCGAGCAGAACATCGACATGATCCGCGTCATGGCGCAGCGCTGTTACGTCATGGACAAGGGCCGCATCGTCGCGGAACTCACCTCCGCGATGCTGGAGGATGACGACGTCGTCCGCCGCTATCTCGCCGTCTGAGCCAACAGGAGGAAGGCCCATGTCCTGGTTCGAGCAATCCATCATGGCAATGAAGGGCGTCGCCAAGGGCAGGCCTGGCCGCGAACACACGATCACCGAGTCCGAGCAGGGCACCTACCATTACACCTACGGCCCGTTCCCCCGACCGGTACTGACCGTCGATCCCGGCGCGGTGATCGCCTGCGAAACGCACGACGCGTTCGAGGGCAAGATCAAGTCGGCGACCGACAAGCCGAGCGAGAAGCTGAACTTCCCCTATCTCAACCCGCAGAACGGCCCGATCTACGTCAACGGAGCCGCCAAGGGCGACTGCCTTGCGGTCTACATCAGGTCGATCGTGCCTCGCGGGCCGCAGCCGGTCGGCACGACCTGCCTGATCCCCGAGTTCGGCGGCCTTGTCGGCACCACGGCGACGGCGCTGCTCAACGCGCCCCTGCCCGAGCACGTCAAGAAGATCGAGGTGACGGTCGAGGGCGGCGTGAAGTGGAGCAGCAAGATCACGCTGCCCTACGAGCCCTTCATCGGCACCATCGGCACCTCGCCCGAGATCGAGGCCATCTCGTCGCTGGTTCCGGACTATTACGGCGGCAACATGGACCTGCCGGATGTCGCGCCCGACGCCGTCATCTACCTGCCCGTGAACGCGCCCGGCGCGCTGCTCTACCTCGGCGACTGCCACGCCATCCAGGGCGACGGGGAGCTGTGCGGCGTCGCGCTCGAACACCCTACCGTCACGACCGTGCAGGTCGACCTCATCAAGGGTTGGACCCTGGCCTGGCCGCGGCTCGAAACGGCCGAGTTCTACATGACGATCGGCTCGGCGCGGCCCATGGAGGACGCGTCGCGCATCGCCTATCGCGAGCTGATCCGCTGGATGGCGACCGAGTTCGGCTTCGACGAGACCGACGCCTACTTGCTGCTCACCATGTGCGGCAAGGTCCGGCTCGGCAACATGGTGGACCCGAAATACACGCTCGCCGCCTCCATCGCGAAATCGATCGTCAAGGCGCACCGCTCGTGAGTGCCGCCGCCGCGCCGGCCGGGACCGGCACGCTCGACCTCGTGGAGATGACGGTCGCCGACGTCGAGGCCGGGTTCGCCCGCGGCGCCTTCACGAGCGAGGCGCTGGCGCAGGCCTTCCTCGACCGCATCGCGGCTTATGATGCTCACTACAATGCCTTCGTCTTCCTCAACCCTGACGCGCTCGCCGACGCCCGGGCGAGCGACGCCCGCCGCGCGGCGGGCGCGATCCTCGGCCCGCTCGACGGCGTGCCCGTCGTGGTCAAGGACGCGATGGACATGGCGGGCTTCCCGACCACCGGCGGCTGGCGGCTGCTGCACGGCAAGTCCGGCGGCGTCGACCTCATGCCTGATACGGACGCGCCGGTGGTGGCCCGCATGCGCGCCGCCGGCACGGTGATCCTCGGCAAGACCAACATCCCCGTGCTCAGCGCCACCGGCAGCCACGCCAACGACAGCTGGGCCGGGCCGACCTATAATGCCGCCGACCGTCGCCTCATGCCCGGCGGGTCGAGCGCCGGCACAGCGACGGCGGTCGCGGCAAGCATGGCGGTGCTGGGCCTCGCCGAGGAGACCGGCGGCTCGATCCAGAACCCGGCCTCGGCGCAGGGGCTTGTCGGCATCAAGCCGACCTGCGGGCTCGTGCCCAATGTCGGCGTGCTGCCCTTGTCGAGCCTGCGCGACGTGGTCGGCCCCATCGCCCGCTGCGTCCGCGACGCCGCCCTGGCGCTCGACGCGCTCGCCGGCTTCACCATGGCCGACCCGAAGACGGTCGCCGGCATCGGCAAGCGCCCGCCGCGCGGCTACGCGGCCGACCTCGACCCTGAGGCGCTGCGCGGCAAGCGGGTCGGCACCTACGGGCCGGGTTGGCGCGACCTGCCGCTGTCCGAGGAGGCGACGGCGCTGTACCGTCGAGCGCTGGACGAACTGGAGGCGCAGGGTGCGGTCCTGGTCGAGGACCCTTTCGCCGGCTCGGGCTTCGCCGCGCTGCGGGCGCCGACGCGCGCCGGCGAGGAATACGACGCCCGCGGGCTCGAGTCGCTGCCCTACGATCTCGGGCGCTACCTGGAGCGCCTCGGGCCGGGCGCGGCACTGAAGACCTTCGCCGCCTTCGTCCAGGCCACGAAGGCGGAGGACCCGTTCGCACCGACGGGCGTGCTGCCGTGGCTAAGGCACCTGCCCGGCTTCGAGGCCTGCCGCGCCGACCCGACGCGGCCGCCGGACATGTCGGGCTTCATCGTCCTGCGCGAGGCCCACCTCGCCATCTTCGACGCGGTGGTGGCGCGCCACCGCCTGGACGCGCTGGTGTTCCCGCAGATGCGGCAGGAGCTGCCGTCGCGCGAGGGCCGGGACTACATCCGCGAGACCACGGTGAGCGAGATCAACATCGCCGGCCTGCCCGGCGTCACGGCGCCGGCCGGCTATTACGCCTCGGGCGCACCCTTCAACCTCATCGCGGTGGGGCCGCAATGGAGCGAGGCCGCCCTGATCGGCATCGCTTACGCCTACGAGCAGGCGACCCGTCACCGCACGGCGCCCACGCTGGGACGACCGTAGGGCCGAGGCACGCGACCGCCACTGCATCGAGGACCCGGTCGCGCTCAAGGTGCGATGTCTTGGCGGCCATCGCCTTCATGCCGGAGGTACCCTCGCAGTCAAGTTCGCTACTGCGGCGCGGCAACGGCCAACGCCATCGCCCGTACGCTGCTGGGGCATGCGCACCGTTGATCGACGCCGGACTCCCGTGCCACTTCTCCATGTCTGACTTGGATCAGGCGGTATGGCCTCCTACGAGGCGACGCCCGCTTCCGCCCTTCGCTCTGGAGCGGTCGGTTCGTCATCGGCCAACTCCGGTCATTGAACGAGCCTCGCTTGACGTCGCCGCGTCGCCGCTGCTGATCAGTGCAGCAAGCGCGACATCGATGGCGCGTAGCTTGTCGAGGGTGGCGTGGCTGCATCTACGGCTGCAGCGTGCAGCTCATTTCTGACGCGAGCGCCGCTAGCTGTAGCTTCTGACTTGGCCACCACGCGGCCACGAGCGCCGGGACCCTGAGATCCTCTGAAAAGCCGACTAAGGTATCAGCCAACAATAATACGTTAGCTGGTACCACCACCCCGGCTCGAACGGGGGACCTCTAGATCCACAATCTAGCGCTCTAACCAACTGAGCTATGGCGGCAGGTCGGGGCGGAACCTAAAAGTTCGTTCCCGCGAAAGCAAGTGCGGTGCGCGTCCGCCGCCGCGGGCTGCGTCAGGCGGGACGTCTGCCGTGGCCCGGTATCAGCACGAGGGAAAAGTACGGTGCGCGATCGCCCGGCGCGGCGGCGAGCGGCATGACGCGCTCGCCCGCCATGGTGCCGCGCTCGACATACACCGCCTCGTCGGCACGGCCCGCCGCCGCCACCGCCGCGCGCACCTTGGCGAGGTTGCCGCCGACCTTCATCACCACGCTGGCGTCGCTTGCCCGCAGCCGGTCGCGCAGCGCGGCGAAGGGCAGGGTGGCGGGCAGCACGCTCAGCACGTCGTCGCCCCAGGTGATCGGCAGGCCGGCCGCCGTCCAGCAGCCCGACATGCCGCTGACCCCCGGCACCACCGTGGCGGGAAAACGCGGGTGCAGCCGGACGTAAAGGTGCATGAACGAGCCGTAGAACAGCGGGTCGCCCTCGCAAAGCAAGGCGACGTCACGCCCTGCCGCGAGGTGGTCGGCGAGCGCCGCCGCCGCCGCGGCGTAGAAGGGCGCGAGGCAGGCGGCGTAGTCCGGGTGTTGGACGGGGATCTCCGTCGTCACCGGGTATTCCAGCGGCAGCTCGGCGCAGCCGACCGGCATCAGCGCGTCGGCGATGGTGCGGGCGTGGCCGCGCCGGCCCTTCTTGCAGAACCACGCCACCACCGGGCTGCCAGCAAGCAGCCGCGCCGCCTTCAGCGTGACGAGTTCGGGGTCGCCCGGCCCGAGCCCGATGCCGAGCAGGCGCCCCGGCACCGGGCTTGACAACCCATCGGGCGCGCTCATTCCGCCGCGCTGGCGAGGGCGTTGACGGCGGCGGCCGTCATCGCCGAGCCGCCACGCCGCCCGTGCACCACAATCGAGGCGAGGTCCGCGCGCGCGGCGAGCGCCGCCTTGGACTCGATCGCACCGACGAAGCCGACGGGGATGCCGATCACCAGCGCCGGCCGCGGCGCCCCCGCGTCGATCATCTCCAGGAGGTGGAACAGCGCGGTTGGCGCGTTGCCGATGGCGACCACCGCGCCGGCGAGGCGCGCGCGCCACAGGTCCATCGCGGCGGCGCTTCGCGTCGTGCCGAGGCGGGCGGCGAGGTCCGGCACGCGGGGGTCGCGCAGGGTGCACACCACCTCGTTGCCGGCCGGCAATCGCGCACGGGTGACGCCATCGGCGACCATCGTGGCGTCGCACAGCACGGGAGCGCCGGCGGCAAGCGCGGCGATGCCGGCGCGCGCCGCGCCCTCGGGGGCGGCACCGGGCGTGAAGGCGATGTCGTCGGCGACCTCCACCATGCCGCAGGCGTGGACGATGCGCACCGCCACGCGCTCCTCCTCCGGCGCGAAGCGGGCGAGGCGCGCTTCGCGCCGGATGATGGCGAAGGAACGCCGGTAAATCTCCGCGCCGTCGCGGACGTAGTCGCCGGTGCCGGTCATTGCGCGACCGGTGGCAGTGACGGCAAGGGCGGCACGCGGGCGACCGCGCCCTTCTTCAGCACGGCGGGCCGGTCGCGCCACGCGATGATGCCGTCGGGGGCGGCAGCGTAAAGGCGCGCCCCTTCCAGGATCACCGCGGCGGCGTCGTCGGACGACATGTCGCCGAACACGTAGGTCCACTTGCCCGGCGCGGCGAAGCCGACCGCGCAGACGCGCTTGCACACGCTCAGGCACTCGACCGGCACCACCCGCACCGCCGGGTCGGCGGGGGCGGCGAGCAGGCTGGCGTAAAGGCGGGCGCCGGCGCTCGGCCTGTCGGGCGCGTGCGCGGCGTCGCGGCAGGTGGTGCAGACGTAGAGCGTCATCGCGTCGGACGGCTGGCTCGCCGGCGGTTGGTCCGCTTCGGCCCGGCGGGTTTCGATGGCAACCATGGCGCGCGTATCCGGGGCGTGCGGGAGTGCGCGCCGCGCCCGGGGGCACGACCAAGGACCAGCCGGGCACCCCGCCGGCGGCACGCGCGGATGACGGCAGGTGTCCTGGCTCGCGGGTCGAACGCTGCGGGCGCTGCCTTCCCAGGACCCGGCAACGTCCGAGCGGACGGGTCCCAGTGGCGTCGAGGTGCGCGCCGCGCTTCCCACTCACAGTTGCGGGGGCAGCCGTGGCTTCCGGTCCGGCGAACCGGACCCCACGTTCCCTTGCGAACCCGAAGCGGGACCGTCAAGCGAGCCGCGATCTATCGCCGGTGCGGCGGAGGTGTCAATGCGTGGAAAGGGATGGCATGCGCAACGCGGCGTCGCGGGACCGCCGTCACGTGCGCGCGATGATCTCGCGCTCGCCGGCGAAGCGGACGGTGGCACGCTCGGCGACGCCCGGCTTGCGGCGGCGGGCGAAGGACGAGCGCCGCGACGGCGGCGTGGTCCGCTTGCGCCGGCGGGCGTGGGCGGCGCGCAGGTCGACGCAGGCCTCCTCGATCACCACCGGTTTGCCGATCACCGCGCTCCACGCCCGCGCGGAGGTCGCGACAGCCGCCGCGTCGCCGCTGCCGATCACCACGTCGAGGTCCTCATCATCGTGGCGCAACCGCAGCGTGGCCCGCCCGGCGGGCGCGCGAACGCCGATGACGAGGTCGCGGTAGCTCGCGACGGGAACGCCGACGCGCATGCGTACCCCATCCACCGTGCGCTCGATGTGGACGGTGCTGGCGCTGAGCCGGATGACGCGGCACGCGCCGTCGGCGCGGGGATCGGCCGCGCGGCGCGTGATCAGGAAGCCGTCGAGGGCTGGCAGGCTCATGGAGGGAAGCTCCCGGTTGATGAACCGAGCATCGCCCGCGCACGGCGCCCGAACCGCTAACGGGGCAGCGCCAATGCGGCCAAGCCGAGGTTCGCGCACGGTTTTCGCCCGCCATGCTTCCGCAGGTGCGACCGCAACCGTTCAAATGCGACGCATCCCGCCGGGCCTGGGCCGCCGCGGCGCGGCGGGCGCGTCCTGCCGTGCGGCTTGATCTCGCCCGGTCGTCGTCCCACAGTATCGGCATCGCCCGTTCAGCTTATGCCGAGTTCCCCGTTCATGCTTGCAACCCACGCCCTCGCCCTCGCCGATGCCAAGCGGATGGCGGACGCCGCCCGCGCCGAAGCGGAGAAAAACGACTGGCGCGTGGTGATCGCGATCGTCGACGAGGGCGGCCACCTCGTCTACCTCGAGCGCATGGACGGCACGCAGAAGGCGTCCTGCGTCGTCGCCCAGGAGAAGGCGCGCACGGCGATCATGTTCAAGCGCCCGAGCGCGATGTTGGAGAAGGTGGTCGCCGACGGCCGCCTCGGCATGATGACGCTGCCCGGCGCCACCACCGTCGAGGGCGGCCTGCCGATCGTGTACCGCGACGCCTTCGTCGGGGCGATCGGCGTGTCGGGCCTGACCTCGGCGCAGGACGGCGTCGTCGCCAAGGCCGGGCTCGACGCCCTGCCGGCGTGATGGCGGGCGCGCCCGCCTTTCCGCCCAACGACGCGGCGACGCTGGCGCGCCTCGTCGCCCTCGCCACCGAAGCGGGCGCACTCGCGCTCGGCTATTTCCGCCCCGGCGCGCAGACCCGCGCCGACGTCGAATGGAAGGGCGACGGCTCGCCCGTCACCGCGGCCGACTTCGCCGTCAATGCCTTCCTCGAACCTCGCCTCAAGGCGCTGTGGCCCGGCGCGGCCTGGTTGTCGGAGGAAAGCGCCGACGATGCCTCCCGCCTCGACGCCGACCACGTCATCATCGTCGACCCCATCGACGGCACCCGCGGCTTCGCGCGGGGCGACCGCAACTGGTGCGTCGCCGTCGCGCTGGTGCGAGGCGGCCGCCCGATCACCGGCGTGGTCCACGCGCCGGCGCTCGGCGAAACCTATGCCGCCTTCGCCGGCGGAGGCGCCACGCTGAACGGCGCACCGCTCGCCATGGCGCCGGCGCTGGGAACGCATCCCGACATGCGGGTGACCTGCCCCAACAACATGGCCGCGGCGCTGCGCGAGGCCGGCGTCGCCTTCGAGTTCGTGCCGCGCATCGCCTCGCTGGCGCTTCGCGTCGTGCTGGTGGCCTCGGGGCACTACGCCGCCGGCTTCACCGGGCGCGACGCGCACGACTGGGACCTCGCCGCCGCCGACCTCGTGCTGGAGGAGGCTGGCGGCCTGCTCGCCGACCATGACGGCACGCCGTTGACCTATAACAAGGCCGACCCGACGCACGGCGCGCTGACCGCCACCGCGCGTGCCCTGCAACCCGCCTTCCGCGCCGCACTCGCCCGGACGCCGTTCGGCTAGGGCGGGCTCCGTGCTATGGCGTCCCGGGCAAGCAAACCGAGCCCCGCGGAGACCTGACATGAGCGATGAGCCGGCGAAACAGCTTCTCCACCTCGTCTTCGGCGGGGTGCTCTCCGACATCGAGGGCAACACCTTCCGCGACCTTGCCGCCATCGACATCGTCGGCGTGTACCCGAGCTACGCCACGGCCTACGCCGCTTGGCGCGAGAAGGCGCAGGGCACGGTGGACAGCGCCGACACCCGCTACTTCATCGCCCACCTGCACCGGCTGCTCGACCCGGCGTCCTGACCCGCCGCGCGCCCACCCCTGCGGCAACGGCCGGGGTGGGATGAGGACCACGCCCGTCGGGCAGGCGTCAGCGTTCGGTCAGTTTCAGCTCGATGCGGCGGTTGCGGCGCAGCGCCTCGTCGCCGGTGCCGCCGTCGATGGGCTGGAACTCGCCGAAGCCGGCCGCCACCAGCCGGCGGGGGTCGACGCCACGCTCGGCAAGCTCCTCCACCACGGCGATGGCGCGCGCGGAGGACAGCTCCCAGTTCGACTTGAAGGCGGCGGAGCGGATGCGCTTGGCGTCGGTGTGCCCGTCGACGCGCATGACCCAGTTGAGGTCGGGCGGGATTTCGCGCTCCAGGTCCTTGAGGGCGGTGGCGAGCTGGTCGATCTCGGCCTGGCCGGCGGGGTTCATCACCGCCTGCCCCGAATCGAACAGCACCTCCGACTGGAACACGAAGCGGTCGCCGACGACGCGCACGCCGGGCCGCTCGCCGAGCACTTGCCGCAGCCGGCCGAAGAAGTCGGACCGGTAGCGCGCCAGCTCCTGCACCCGCTGCGCGAGGGCGACGTTGAGGCGCGAGCCGAGGTCGGCGATGCGCGTTTGGCTTTCCCGGTCCTTGTTCTCCGTCGCCGAAAGCGCATCCTCCAACGCGGCGAGCTGGCGGCGCAACGCCGCGATCTGCTGGTTCAGCACGTCGACCTGCGAGGCGGCGCGGGCGGAAAGTTCGCGTTCCTTGTCGAGCGAGGTCTGCGCCTGCGCCGCCGCGCTGCCCGCGCCGTTGGCCTGGGCGTTCGTCCTGTCGACCAGCCCCTGCAGCCGGGCACGCTCCTTGGTCGCCGTGTCCAGCGTGGCGCTGAGCGAGGCGACGCCGGCATCCGCCGTCTGCTTGCCGGCGCGTTCCAGCGCGAGCAGGGAGGTCAACTCCTCGATCTGGTGGTTGAGCCTGCTCAGCACCGTGTCCTTGCCCGTCACCTCGCGGGCGAGGAAGAACTGCGCCAGCATGAACACCGACAGTAGGAAGATGATGGCGAGCAGCATGGTCGACAGCGCGTCGACGAAGCCCGGCCAGTAGTCGATGTGCCGCGCCCGCCCGCGCCGCGTCAGCGGCATCAGTTGCGCTCCGACTCAGACGCGAGGCGGCGCAGCAGGCTGCGGATCTCGCCGTTCTGCTCGGCTTGCGCTTCCACCCAGTCGCGGATGAGCTGCTGTTCCCCGCGCATGTGCTGGACCAGCGCCTGGATGCCGTCGGCGAGGTTGGCCATGGCGACCGAACTGGCGCGCTGGTGCGACGGGTCCTGGCCCGACGACAGCCGGTCGAGCGCGGCCTTGAGGTCGGGGGCGCCGGCGGCGGTCGCCATCGGCTCCACGGTGGCACTCGCCGTCAGCGCGTCCTCCAGTTCGGTGTAGAAGCGGTTCTGCGCCTGCCCGGCCTGGAGGTCGAGGAAGCCGAGGACCAGCGAGCCCGACAGGCCGAACAGCGAGGAGGTGAAGGACACGCTCATGCCGGCGAGCGGCTGGGCGAGGTTGGTCTTCAGTTCGTCGAACATGGCGCCGGCGTCGGCGCCGGTTTGCAGCGAGTTCAGCACGTTGCCGAGCGAGCCCACCGTGTTGACGAGGCCCCAGAAGGTGCCGAGCAGCCCGAGGAAGATGAGCAGGCCGGTGAGGTAGCGCGATACCTCGCGCGCCTCGTCGAGGCGGGTGCCGATCGAGTCGAGGATGACGCGCAGGGTGATCGTGGAGATGCCCGATGTCGGCGGCCGGTCGCCGATCAGCGCCGCCATCGGGGCGAGCAGGATCGGCGGCTTCAGCGCGCCGGCGTCGCCGCGCGGCAGCGCGTTGACCCAGCGGATCTCGCGGAACAACCGCACGACGTTGCGGATGCCGAACACGATGCCGATGCCGAGCACGCCGAAGATCAGCCCGTTGAGGCCGGGATTGGCGAGGAAGGCCTTGGCGATGGTCCGGTAGAGGATGAGCGCGATGAAGCCGACCAGGATCAGGAACACGACCATGCGCACCAGATAGATCTGGGGGGAGGTCAACCGCCTCATCTCGCCTGCTTCCGCTGCGGCCATCCCGTTCGCCTCGCGTGCGTGGAACCCGCCCGCCACCAGTCAGACCCATCCCGCGTCCGGTCACCATGCGGACTGACGGAAGAATGGGCAAATCTTTTTTCCCGTGGCGCATCCCCGCCGTCGCCGCACGAGCGGCGGAGCGCCGAGCAGAGGCGGACGCGGCCCATGACTGCATCGCAATCGTCACCGGTTGGCAGCAACAGATTGAACAAGAATTATGCGCTACCATCTATCTTTATAGGCAAATCGCCATTTTTCTAGGCGAGATTGCTTGCGTGGTCGGCAAGCCTGAAACATGGTGCGCGGCGACAAGCGGCGGGACGGCCGCGTCGGAGGGGAATGCGATGTTCATGAGGATGACGGGCCGGCAGCTGGCCGCCTGGGGTTACGGGCTTTTCTGGTTCGGATTGCTGTTCGAAACGGTCGACGCCATCGTGTCGGCGAAGACGGTGGCGCCCCTGTCCAGCCCGTATTTCTGGGCCGGCCAGCTCCTCACGGTGGCTTTCGTCGCCGCCGCCTTCACCCTGCTCGCCAACATCCAGCGCCGGCCCTGGTAACCGGCGCGCCCGCCGAAACGGCGGCGCTCACTCCGCCGTGGCCCCCTTCACCGCTTCGATGAGCTGCTTCAGCGAGAAGGGCTTCGGCAGGAAGCCGAAGTCCTCGCCCTCCGGCAGGTTGCGCTGGAAGGCGTCCTCCGCATAGCCGGACACGAAGATCACCTTGGCCTTGATGCCGCGCTTACGCAGTTCGCCGAACATGGTCGGGCCGTCCATCTCCGGCATCACCACGTCGGACACGACGAGGTCGATGCGGCCCTCGTTCTCTTCCACCACCTCCAGCGCTTCCAGCCCCGAGCCGGCCTCGAGCACGGTGTAGCCGCGCGCGGCGAGCGCCCGTGCGCCGAAGGCGCGCACCGCCTCCTCATCCTCGACGAGCAGGATGGTGCCATGCCCGGTGGAGTCGGCGACGGGCTTCGCCACCTCCTTTCTCGCCGGCTCGTCGGCCTCGCTCGGCACGTAGCGCGGCAGCAGGATGGTGAAGGTGGTGCCGCGCCCGACGGCGGAGTCGCAGAACACGTAGCCGTTCTCCTGCTTCACCGTGCCGTACACCATGCTCAGGCCGAGCCCGGTGCCCTTGCCGACCTCCTTGGTGGTGAAGAAGGGCTCGAAGATCTTCTCCTTGACCTCGGGCGGCATGCCCGTGCCGCTGTCTTCCACGCTGATGGCGACGTAGTCACCGGGCAGCAGCACGTCCTCGTGGAAGTTCGCGCACTCGGCCGCCGGCACGTTGCGGGTGCGCAGCACGACCCGTCCACCGGACGGCATGGCGTCGCGGGCGTTGACCACCAGGTTGATGACCACGTTCTCGAACTGGTTGAAGTCGGCGTTGACGAACCACAGGTCGCGGCCGTTGCCGAGGTCGATCTCGATCTTCTCGCCGGCCACGCGGCGCAGCAGGTTCATCAACTCGCCCAGCACGTCGCCGAGCCGGAGCACCTCGGGGCGCAGGGTCTGCCGGCGCGAGAAGGCGAGCAGTTGGCGCACCAAGCCCGCGGCCCGGTTGGCGTTCTGCTTGATCTGCATGATGTCCTGGAACGCCGGGTCGGTCGGCCGGTGGTTCGCGAGCAGGAGGTCGGAATAACCGATGATGGCGGTGAGCACGTTGTTGAAGTCGTGCGCCACGCCGCCGGCGAGTTGGCCGACGATGTTCATCTTGGACGACTGGTGGAACGCGTCGCGCAGCGTGCGCTGCTCCGTGGTGTCGAGCGCGTAGATGGTCGCGCCGCCCGCGCCCTGCTCGCCCGAGGCCGACACGAAGAGCCGCGCGGAGCGCCCTTCGTCGCCGGCCAACGACGCGTCCACCGGCGCGATGTCGCTCTTCATCGCCACCGCGTCGCGCACCGCGCGCTCCAGCGCCGGGCGGTCGCGCTCGGCGACGCCGGCGTAGATGGAGCGCGCTGCGCCCTCGCGGCTGCGCAGCGCCGCCGGCATCATCTTCGCGAAGGCGGCGTTGGATTGCGAAATGTCGCCGGCGGCGTCCGTGATGGCGAGGGCGACGGGTGTGGCGTTGAACACGCGGGCGAAGCGCACCTCGGCCGCGCGCAGGTCCTCGCCGGATGCCTGACCTCCGGCCTCGCCCGGCGCGCGGCTGATGACCAGGGTGCGCGAGGGACCCGGCATCCCGTCCTGGCCGAAGGCGATGCGGTGCAGCAGGCGCACGGGCAGGCTTTGCCCGCCGCGGCGCTTGAGTTCGATGTCGAACTGCTCCGTGCGCACCTCGCCGGGTCCGCCGTTGACGCTGGCGAGCAGGGTGCCGCCGCCGCCGGCGACGAAGTCGGACAGCTTGAGGCCGCCGGTGCCGACCTGGGTGAGGTCGTGGTCGAGCCAGGACGCCAGCGTGGCGTTCATGTAGCCGACCTCGCCGTCGCCGTTGCAGGAGAAGAACCCGGCCGGCGAGTGGTCGAGGAAGTCGATCGCGTGCTGCAACTCCTGGAACACGTTCTCGTGGCGCTCGCGCTCGCGGGTGACGTCGGCGATGCTCCAAAGGTTGGCGCGGCGCGTGCCGGGCAGGGCGAGCGGGCGTACCCGCACCCTGTACCAGCCGGCGCCGCCATCCCCCGCGGCGGGGATGAGCGGGGGCGACAGACGCAGTTCCTCGGCGGCGCGCTTGCCGTCGCGCGCCGCCTGGGCGAGCCGGTACACGGATTCCGACACCTCCGGCGAGCCGGCGAACAGGCGCTCGATGCCGCGCAGCTCGGCCGCGCCGCGCCCACGGCACAACCCGAGGTAGGTGTCGTTGGCGTAAAGGAACTTGCCGTCGCCGTCCGTGACCAGCAGCCCCTCGGGACCACTGTCGCACACGATGCGGGTCACGTCGTTGCGCACCGCGCGGCCGGCGAGCTGGAACAGGCCGGCGGCGTAGCCGAACAGGGCGAAGATGCCCACCGCGGCGAGCAGGGCGAGCAGGGCGATGATGAGGTTGCCGGCATCCTCGCGCGGAAGCAGCGAGAAGGCCACGGCGGCGGCGACCAGCAGGGCGGCGAAGGTCAGGACGAGGCTCGGACTGCCGGCGCGGTCCGTCCTGTGATAGGATGCGGACGTCAGATGGTCGCTCATGCGCTGCCTGCCGCTTGCGACGGTCCGGTCAACCGGTTTGCGCGCAAATCACTGCCGCGGCAACCATGTGGGCTGGGCCGGCTTTTGGCAACTCGACGTGCCCGCGAGGCGGCCGTCATCGCCGCTCGGGACCGGCTGTTAACCATCTGCTAACCTCGCAACGGCGACGCATGCGAAGCATGTTAGGCTTAGCGACTTAAAGAGCGTTACGACGGGCACCATGCCGACCTGGGTAGACAAGCTTCTCAACAGCCAATTCGTGCAGCTCGGCCTGGCGGCGCTCGCCTTTCTCATCGCGCTCTGGCTGGTGATCGTCATCGCGCGCATGCTGATGGGCGGGCGCCTGCGCTTGTCCGGCGGTCGCACGCGGCAGGCGCGGCTCGGCATCGTCGATGCCTTCGACCTCGACCGGCAGCGCCAGCTCATCATCGTGCGCCGCGACAACACCGAGCATCTCATCATGATCGGCGGCCCCAACGATCTCGTGATCGAGTCCGAGATCCTGCGCGTCGAGGCGCGTGAGGCACGCGACGGCCGCCGCGACAAGAGCTTCGACTTCGGCGGCGACGCGCGGGCGCCTTCCATCGCCGCGCGTGACACTGCCGCGCTCGGCAACGGCGCCGCGCCGGTTCCCCGGCAGGAGGAGCCGCTGCTGCCGATGGCGCTGCCTCCCGTCGCGACGCAACCGGCGCCGCCCTCCGCGCCGCCGATCCAGCCGCCCAGGGCTCCCGTCGAGCCCCTGTCGGCCGCGCCTGCCCTGGAAACCGGTGTGCCGCGGGCACCGACCTTTCCACTGCCGCCGCGACGTCCCCTGTCACCGGAACGCCGCGTCCCGGCCGAGCGCCCGATGCGCGAGGAGCCGGCCTTCGCGCCGGCAGGGCAGGACGCACCGCGCATCCAGCCCGAGCCGCCCATGCCGCCACCCTTCGCCGTTCAAGCGCCGCAACCCGCGCCGCCGGCACAGCCGCCGCAGGCTCCCGCGGCGTTCCCCGCGGTGGCGGGCGACGTCGCGGGCCGTCCCGCCGCGCCGCCGCGCCCCGCGCCGTTCTCCAGACCGCTGCCGCGCGTGCCGCCGCGCCCGTTGAAGCGTGCGACGCCACAGCCGGAGCCGGAAGGCGACAATCTTTCCCCTGCGCCGCCGCCGGCTGCGCCGCGTCCTTCCAGGGTCGAGGCCGCGCCGCCGGCGCCGCCGGCAGCTCCCGACCTGTCGCAAGGAAGCGGCCTCGAGTCGCTCGAAGAGGAAATGGCCAAGCTGCTGGGTCGCTGACCCTTCGACAGCCTCGGGCCGCTGCCGAGGAACGAAGGGGCGATCAGGAGGGAAAGTCGGCCTGCTTCTCCGCCCGCGCGTCGTCGAAGGGCGTGAGCGCCATGCAGCGCTCGACGATGCGGGTGACGGTCGGAATGCCGGGCACGTCGATGCCGAAGGTCCGCGCGCCGACATGGACGCCGGCGAGGCAGATGTCGGCGAGCGTCGGCACGTCGCCGTGGCAAAAGGCGGCGGTTTCCGTTTCCCCGGCCAGCCGCGCCTCGATCCCCTGGAGGCCGGCCACGAACCAGTTGGTTTGCCACGCCCGCCATTCCGCGGCGCCGAAGCCGGCATGGGCCGCGAGGTACCGCTTGACCCGCGGCACGATGAGGGGGTGCGTGTCGCTGACGGCCATGGCGGCGAGCGCGCGAACGCGGGCGCGGCCGAGCGGGTCGGCGGGCAGCAGCGGCGCCGCGGGATGCACCTCGTCGAGGTATTCGAGGATGGCGAGCGATTGCGTCAGCACCGCGCCGCCGACGGGCAGGGCGGGCACGCTGCCCATCGGGCTGATCCGGCGGAAGGCGGGCGCATCCTGCGCGCCCACGTCGAGGTCGACGGGGATCTCGCGGTAGGAAACGCCCTTGATGTTCAGCGCCACCCGCACCCGGAAGGTCGCCTGCGAGCGCCAGAAGCCGTACATGTCCATCGCGGTCGCCTCCCGACCCGTTGCGGTTTACGCGTCGCGGTACACCCGCTCGCGCCGCTCGTGGCGCTCCTGCGCTTCCACCGACAGCGTCGCGATCGGGCGGGCGTCGAGGCGGCGCAGCGAGATCGGCTCGCCCGTTTCCTCGCAATAGCCGTAGCTGGCGTCGTCGAGGCGGCCGAGCGCGGCGTCGATCTTGGAGATCAGCTTGCGCTGCCGGTCGCGGGCGCGGAGCTCGATCGCGCGGTCGGTTTCGGACGAGGCGCGGTCGGCGAGGTCGGGATGGTTCGCGTTCTCGCTTTGCAGCGCGGCGAGGGTTTCCCGGCTTTCGCGCAGGATGTCCTCGCGCCAGCCGGTGAGCTTGCGGCGGAAATAGTCGCGCTGGCGTTCGTTCATGAACGGCTCGTCGTCAGACGGCCGATAGTCGTCTTCGATGAGGTTCGCGACCACGCCCCAGGTCTCCCCGCCAACCCGCGATGTCGCGCCCTTATAGCGAGGTGCGCCGCGCCTCACAATCGGCGCGCGAAGCTGCCTCCGGCCTGTTGCCGCGAAGACGCGATGAGCGCGCAATGGACGGGCAACGCCGCTTTCGCGGGCACCTTCGTCGATCCGCTGCACGTCGTGCCGCCAAGGCGATGCTGCGAGGTGCGACGCGCAGCACCCAGCCCCGTGCGCCCAGGCCTATTGGGCGGCGAGGGGCCGGCCCGGTTGCATCGCCGCGCGCAGGTTGGCGTCGATCTTGTCGAGGAAGCCGGTTGTCGACAGCCAGCGCTGGTCGGCACCGACGAGCAGGGCGAGGTCCTTGGTCATGCTGCCCGCCTCCACCGTTTCGACGCACACCCGCTCCAGCGTTTGCGCGAAACCGTTGAGCGCCTCGTTGCCGTCGAGCTTGGCGCGGTGCAGCAGGCCGCGCGTCCAGGCGAAGATCGACGCGATCGAGTTCGTCGAGGTCTGCTTGCCGGCCTGGTGCTGGCGGTAGTGCCGCGTCACGGTGCCGTGCGCGGCCTCGGCCTCCATGGTCTTGCCGTCGGGGGTAAGCAACACGGAGGTCATCAGCCCCAGCGAGCCGAAGCCCTGCGCCACCGTGTCGGACTGCACGTCGCCGTCGTAGTTCTTGCAGGCCCAAACGTAGCCGCCCGACCACTTCATCGCGCAGGCCACCATGTCGTCGATCAGGCGGTGCTCGTAGATGATGCCGGCCTCGGCGAACTTGCCCTTGAACTCGGCCTCGTAGATTTCCTGGAAGATGTCCTTGAAGCGGCCGTCGTAGATCTTGAGGATGGTGTTCTTGGTCGAAAGGTAGACGGGGTACTTGCGCGCGAGGCCGTAGTTCATGGACGCGCGGGCGAAATCGCGGATCGAGCCGTCGAGGTTGTACATCGACAGGGCGATGCCCGCTTCGGGGAACTGGAACACCTCCTTCTCGATCACCTGCCCGTCGTCGCCCTCGAAGCGCACGGTCATGCGGCCCTTGCCCGGCACCTTGAAGTCGGTGGCGCGGTATTGGTCGCCGTAGGCGTGACGGCCGACCACGATCGGCTGCGTCCAGCCCGGCACCAGGCGCGGCACGTTGCGGCAGATGATCGGCTCGCGGAAGATCACCCCGCCGAGGATGTTGCGGATCGTGCCGTTGGGCGAGCGCCACATCTGCTTGAGCTTGAACTCCTCCACCCGCGCCTCGTCGGGCGTGATCGTGGCGCACTTCACGCCGACGCCGTGCGTCCTGATCGCGTTGGCGGAATCGACCGTCACCTGGTCGCCGGTGGCGTCGCGGTTCTCGACGCTGAGGTCGTAATAGTCGAGCTTGATGTCGAGGTAGGGGTGGATCAGCTTTTCGCGGATGTAGTGCCAGATGATCCGGGTCATCTCGTCGCCGTCGAGCTCGACGACCGGGTTGCCGACCTTGATCTTGTCCATGGCTGAAGCTTCCCGAATGCGTCCATGGCGTGAAGCATGGACAGTGCCGCGCGTGCCGTTTTGGCCTATAACACCGCTCCATGGTGTTTCAAGTGCAGCCTTCGACGCCGGTCGCGGCGCGGCGGGGTCGCGGATGACCGGCGCCGGCACCGATCGCACCCGCGCCTCGCGCGCCGGCGGCCCGGCCGTGGTGCTGGTGCGTCCGCAACTCGCGGTCAACATCGGCATGTGCGCGCGCGCCATGGCAAACTTCGGCCTCTCCGACCTGCGCCTCGTGGCGCCGCGCGAGGGCTGGCCGCGCGACGGCACCTATG
>CAXTFM010000016.1:0-38364 GCA_964243435.1 uncultured Beijerinckiaceae bacterium | reverse complement strand
GTTGATCTTCCTCATCGCCGACGTGACCCGCTCGCACGAGCCGATCATCACGACGGGATGCCTGAACGTGAGCCCGACGATGCGGCGCAGGAGTTGCCAATCCTCGTTCGCCCGGACAGCTCATCGTCAGCAGCCTCATCCTGCCGCCCGCGCCGGAGTCCGTCGAAGGTGGGCAAATCTGCTGCTGAGGTGACGTGAGCCGGATGCCGGCGGCACGGGTGAAACGCTGATTGCGCAGCACCGACCTGAAAGGAGCAGGCTGCATCGCGTTCAGACCCCCATGTGTTCCGCGCAAGCCGGCACGCTCGATGTGGCTTGGCAGGATCTGCACCGCCCGCAGCGTCGTCTTCCCGTGGAGAAGGGCCGCCTTGGCTCGGCGCAGCGAGTGCTCGCCGTAAAAACAGCGTCACCACGATCATCGCCGGATCACAGCGTTGCCCAAGCCACTGTGATGGCCCGGATCGCTCGGGGCAGACCTCCGTTGGCGATGGTTCACAGGATCTGCGACAGGAATCGTCGCGTGCGCTCATCCTGCGCCGCCGTGAAGATTTCCGCGGGCGTCCCGTGCTCGACGATGACGCCGCGGTCGGTGAAGTAGACGTGATCCGCGATCTCGCGGGCGAAGTTCATCTCGTGCGTGACCAGCAGGCAGGTCATGCCCTCCTCGGCCAGCTCGCGAATGGTCGTCAGCACTTCCTTGACCGTTTCGGGATCGAGCGCGGCGGTGACCTCGTCAAACAGCATCAGGTCGGGTCGCATCGCGAGCGAGCGGGCGATGGCAACGCGTTGCTGCTGACCGCCGGACAGCTCGCCGGGATAAGCCCCCTCCTTGCCCGCGAGGCGCACCTTGGCAAGCAGAGCGCGGGCGCGCGCCTCGACCTCGCGCCGGTCCTGTCCGAGCACGTGAATGGGCGCCATCATCACGTTGGCGAGCGCGGTCTTGTGCGGGAACAGGTTGTACTGCTGGAACACCATCCCGACCTTGCGGCGAAGCGCCAATTTGTCGAGCTTCGGGTCGGACACCTCGATATCCTCGACGCGGATCGACCCCGACGTCATCGGCACGAGCGCGTTGATGCAGCGGATCAGCGTCGACTTACCCGAGCCCGACGGCCCGATGACGCAGACCACCTCACCCTTGCGCACGTCGAAGCTGACGCCGTTCAGGACCTCGATGCGTCCAAACGTCTTATGCACGTCGACGCAGCGGATGATCGGTTGTTCGGGGGTCCACCGTTCGGCCATGACGCGCGCCTTCAGTGGGTCTCGAAGCGCTGCTCCAGGCGCTCGGTCCAAAGGTTGATGGGATAGCAGTACAGGAAGAAGCACAGCAGGGCGAAGCCGTAGAGCGGTGCGAACAGCTCCGGTCGACCGCCCTCGGCCGCATGCACCTGCGCGGTCAGGGTCAGCATCTCGGTGACCCCGACGATCGAGGCCTGCACGGTCGCCATGGCAACGAGGGCGTAGACATTCATCCAGGGCGGCAGCATGCGCTTGATGCATTGAGGCAGGACGACACGCCACATGATCTGCCGGCGGGTGAAGGCCAGGGCTTCGGCGGCTTCCCATTGCGTTGTCGGCACCGAGCGGACGGCGCCACGTACGATCTCGGCGACGTTGGCCATGACGGGCAGTGCGAAGCCACCTGTCGCCTTGACCCAATCGGGCAATGGAAGGCGCGCGCCGAACACCGTGACCTGGAACGGCACGAGGAACATCACGAAAAACAACAGCACCAGCCACGGCACGTTGCGGAAAAACTGTGTCGCGGCCCAGGCGAGGCGACGCAGCGCCAAGCCTTCGGCAAGCATCGCGAGCCCGAGCCCGACGCCCGCCAACGTGCCGAGCAGCATCGCCCCCAGCGAGATCGCGATGTTGAAGGTGAAGCCCGTGAGCAGCAGCGGCGCCCACCTGATCACCACTTCCAACGGAGAAGGCGCGATGTTGCCGCCCTGCGCCCAAGCGGGAAGCACGACAGCGGCGAGGCCACACAAACACCAGGCGCAAATCGGGCGCGGCCAGCCGCCGCCGCGAAGGTTTGAAGGCGCGAACGGTAGCAGGACCGGCAGGTCGCTCGAGCAACGGCTCCCCTTCATCGGTGGTAACCCGGGATGCGCAGGGCTCGCTCCCAGCGATGCATCATCCATACGAGGACGCCGACGAGAGCGGCGTAGGTTGCCAACAGCACCAGCATCATTTCGAGCACGTTCTGCGACTCGGACCAGATCTGCTTGACCGCGTAGAGCGTCTCGGGAACCGCGATGGCGTAGGCGAGAGTCGTGGTCTTGAGGAGGTTGACGAGGTTGTTGTTCAGCGCCGGTAGGCACACCCTGAGGGCGAGCGGCAGGACGACGTGGAAATAGGCTTTCAGCCGGGTGTAGCCGAGTGCCTCCGCAGCCTCGGCGGTGGTCTTCGGCACCGCCTCGATGCCGGAGCGAAAAATCTCGACATTGAACGCGCCCGCGAACAGGGAAAGCGAGACGATCGCCCACTGCACGTTGTCGAGCAGCGGCGCGCGCAGCCCGTCCGTTGTGCGCGCGGCCGGCAGCAGGGTACCGACGCCGAAGTAGAAGAAAAAGATCTGCACAAGCGGCGGCGTGTTGCGGAAGATCACGACAAAGGCATTGATCAGCGCGCGCACCGACCGCAACGGACTGTTCTGGAGAAGGGCGCCCGCGGCACCGATGGCAAGACTTGTCAGGATGGTGGTAACGCTGAGCAGCAACGTCATCCGTAAGCCGGCGACGTAGCGGTGCCAATCGTAAGGATCGTAGAAGACCGTGAAGTTGAAGCCCGTCGTTTCGTAAAGGTGCTGGAACCACGTCTGGACGGCGTCGATCATCGCCATCCTGCCGCGGTCCAGCGGCCCGCTCGATGCGATCGGCCGAGGGTCACTTTGCGGCGTTCTTGTATTTCTCGTGCATCGCCTTGGAGTAATCCGTCGGTTCGATGCCCCACTTCCTTTCCTCGTCGACGATGAGGCCGGACCTCATCCAGTCCCTGGTCGCCGTTTCGACCACTGCCTGAAGACCGGCGTTCCCCTGCGCCACCGCCATGATCCACGGCGCTTCGAGAATGCCTTTCAGCGGCAGGGCGTACGTCGCATTCCAGGTCTCGTCGAGAAGCTTCCCTTGCAGCATGCTCTGATCGTAGACGTAGCCGAAGCAATTGCCCTGCTTGAGCGCGAAGAGCGGCTTCTCCGAGCCGTCGAAGGCCACGATCTCCACGCCGTAGGTTCGGGCGACGTCCTTGTTGTACCACGCCCCCGATGTCGCGCAGAGGGACTTGCCCTTGAGCTGAGCCCAATCGGTGATCCCGGCGCTCTTCGGCAGCAGCACGTTGACGAAATCTGAGTAGTATTGCGGATCGATTGCCTGGACGACGCGGCGCCGCTCCGGCTTGTCCGATATTGTGGCGATAAGCAGGTCGACCTTCCCCTGTTGCAGAAACTCGATCCGGTTCGCGGACACGACCGGAACCAGCTCAAGCTTCACGCTCAGGCGCTTGGCGATGTCGCCGGCGAGATCGGGCTCGACGCCGATGATCGCACCGGTGGGGTCGCGGAAGCCGAAAGGCTTGTAGTCGGCCTTGACCCCGACGACCAGCGTGCCGCGTTGCTTGATCGCCTCGACGCCCTCGGCGGCCTCCGCCCGGGGCACGGCACCGAAGGCTGTCAGTGAGGCCGCGGCGGCGAGGAGTCCGGCGGCGATGGCGTGAACCGGTTTGCGCATCGATCTGGTCCTGTTCGGTCGGTTGAGTGGACGGCACCGACGCATCCAGCAATTCGTTTACCAGCGACGGTGACTGTCCTGAAATCGGGCGAGGGCGAAGGGTGCGAGGTCGACATGGCCGTGCCCTCCCGCGAACTCGCTGGCAATCGCCTCGCCAAGGCCGGCCGAGTGCTTGAAGCCGTGACCGGAGCAGGCGGACACGACGAGCACCCGGTCCATCGCCGGAAGCCGATCGATGATGAAGCCGCGGTCGGGCGTGACCGTGTAAAGGCAGGCGGCGGACCGCGCGATTCGCGGGTTCACGCCAGCCAAGCGGCCCGCGACGTGCAGCCGGTACATGTCGGCGGACTCCCGCGGGTCCACGTCGCGGTTGATTGCATCGGCGGTGGTCGCGGTCTCGTACTGCTCGGTCGCGACCTTGATCGACTGGTTATCCGGCATCGGCGGGAACCCGTAGAGGTAATCGGTGTCGCCGGCGCCATGCATCCAGATGAAGACTGGCGCGTCCGCGCGATAGGACGTCGCGTCGTCGACGGCGTACCAGTGCAGGACCTGTCGTCGGACGGTGAGCAGGTCCGCGAACGGGAAGCCCAGCAGCTGCGCCGTCCAGGCACCGGCGGACACCACCGCGCGGTCGGCCAGCAGGGTTCCCTCGGACGTCGCGACGCGCACGCCCGCCCCGTCCTGCTCGACCGCCAGCACCTCTATGCCCGTGCGGATCTCAGCCCCGAGCGCGTGCGCGCGCTGCAGCTGGACGGCGAGGCAGCGCTCGGGCGTGACGTAGCCGCCGCCCGGCTCGTAGTAGGCTTGCTCGCTGCCCGACAGGTTGAGGAATTGTGGGAAGCGGCGGGCGACGTCGACGCCGTCGAGCACCTCGTGGGCGATGTCAAACGCTCCCGCAGCGGCGATCGAGCGCTTCACGAAATCCGGCTTACCGTGGTGGGAGGACAAGCCGCCGCCGGGTGCCATGACGAGGGCGCCGCAGGCGTGCAGCAACGTTTCGCCAGTCTCGGCTTCCAGCTCGCGCCAGATCCGGTGGGAGGCGAGGACGAGCGGTACGTAGTCGCCGCCTTCGCCGACGCCTTGGCGCGTAATCCGGGTTTCGCCGTGGCTCGATCCGCGATCGTGCGGCGGAACGAAACGATCGATCCCGACGACCTGCGCTCCGCACTTCGCGAGTTGATACAGCGCCGCGCTGCCCATTGCACCAAGGCCTACGACTGCGACGTCGATACGCTGGGCCATCACGGAGCCTTTCAAACACTAGCCGCCGGCCGAGCGACCTTGCTCGCCGACCAGGTCCCGACCACCGGCTCGCGCTCGAGGCACGCCGGCCACGAAAGGTTCTGATCCGGCGCGTTCTTCTCACAGGCTGTAAGACAGCACCACGATGGCGTCCGCGTCAAAGCTTCGTGCGGCTTGGGCGACAGCTCGCCGGCCGCGACCTGCCCGACGAACAAGACGCTCTTGAGCCACGACCCGCGTGACCGCAGGAGCAGACGCGTTCGGGCGAGCCGAGAGACGTTCGAAATCAACGGCATGGGTCCTTAGCCGACAGCAGAAGATGGCTCGAAGCGGTCAGGCTGGGTCGGAGATGGAATCGTGGAAGACCGCTGGGACGGCGCTGGCGTTTCGGGCGGTCTGCGCCTTCGATCCTACAGGAGATCGCTTCTGCCGTACCCGGTTGACCAGCCACGGTGGCGTTCTTGCAAGGTACCGCGAACGCGCGGGCGGTCCTCCGACCGTCTGGCGATGGAGCTTCCGATGACGCGTGACACTGTCCACACCGCGCTTGCCTGCCGCAGCCGGCTCGCCGGCGCAACGGTCGGCCTCTTCCTGGGGCTCTGCGCGACGGGGACGGCGCGGGCCGAGTCCATGCCGCCGGGCTGCGCGACGCTGCAGGCGAAGTACCCGCAATTCAAGGGCAAGACGCTGACCAACGCCATCAACCCGCACACGCCGGGCTACGAGGCGCTCGACCCCAAGGACCCGAGCAAGTACGTCGGCTTCGACATCGACCTCGGCGAGGCTCTCGGCCAATGTCTCGGCTTCACCATGGCCTACAAGCCCGTGGTCTTCGCCGCCCTTCTCACCACCTTGCAGAGCGGGCAGGCAGATATCGTGATCTCGGATATCTACGCGACGGCCGAGCGTGCCAAGGCGGCCGACTTCATCACCTATTCCAAGGTGTCCGACGGCGTGCTGGTCGCCAAGGGCAATCCCAAGCACATCACCGGCATCAACACCTCCATGTGCGGCACCACGGCGGCCGAGAACACCGGCTTCGTCGAAGTGCCTTTGGTTCAGGACCTCGCGCCCGCCTGCAAGGGCGAGGGCAAGCCGCTCGCGGCGCTGCAACTCTACGACAACAACGCGACCTGCATCCAAGCCATCCTCGCCGGGCGTGCCGACACCTACGTCAACGATGTCAACACCGTGGACCAGGCGGTGAAGGCCTATCCCGACAAGCTGGAGAAGGCGACGGCCGTAACGCTGCCCTACTCGATCGGGATCGCGGTACCGAAGGACAAGCCAGCGTTCCGCGACGCGATCATGGCCGCGTTGACCGAGCTGCAGAATGCCGGCATCGAGACCAGCCTGCTCAAGAAATGGTCGCTCGATGCCGGCACGCTGGAGGCGCCGCGACTGGTCTCATCGAAGTAGAACGAAGCCGGTCGCTCGGTGGACCTGTTTCTCCATTACCTCAGCCTGCCGTACCTTCTGACGGGCATCGAGTTCACGCTTCAGGTCACCGGGCTCGGCCTTGTCGGCGGCGCGCTGCTCGGCATCCTGCTTGCGGCGATGCAACTCGGCCGCTTCGCCCTGCTCGCCGCCGCGGCGCGCTTCTACGCCGTGGTGTTCCGGGGCACGCCGCTGATCCTTCAGCTCGTCTTCGCCTACGATGCGCTGCCGCAGCTCGGCCTCAAGCTGTCCGCGGTCGCCGCGGCCGGCCTCGCGTTGGCGGCAAACGAGGCGCCGTTCATCGCCGAGATCCTGCGCTCGGGCGTGCTCGGCGTCGACCGCGGCCAGATCGCGGCGGGCCAGGCGCTCGGGATGACGCCGGCGGTGCTGATGCGTCGGGTCATCGCACCCCAGGCGGTGCGCTCCATGGTGCCGGCCTTCGGCAACGAGACGGTGAGCGCGCTGAAGAACTCTTCGCTGGCGTCCGTGATCTCGGTCGAGGAGCTGACGTTGCGATCGACGCAGCTCGCCTCCTCGACCTTCGACTTCTTCTCGATCTTCTTCGCGTCCGGCCTCATCTACCTGGTGCTGACCGGCGCCGTGGCGCTGGTCCAGATCGGACTCGAATGGGTTCTCGACCTCGACCGGCCGCCGCCGCGCGAACGGCTCCGCCGCCTCCTGTCGTGGCCGCGGAACAGCCTCGCCGACGCGCTCGCGACAGCCGCCGAGGACGGGGCACCCGCGCAGGCGAACGCACCCGACACAGCGGTCGCGCGCCCAATGGAGGCGCCCCGCCCGGCGCCCGCGCGCGGCGGCGCGGCCCTGGAGGTGAGCGGCCTCTGCAAGAGCTACGGCGCGCGCACGGTTCTCGACGGCCTCGACCTCCGCGTCGGCGCCGGCGAGGTGGTGGCGCTGCTCGGCGCCAGCGGCTCGGGGAAGTCGACGCTGCTGCGCTGCATCAACCACCTCGAAGGATGGAGCGCCGGCGACGTGCGCCTCGATGGCCGCCGTATCGGCTTCCGCGACGACGGCCGCCCCCTATCGCCGCGTGCGCTGGCGCAGGAGCGCGCGGCCCTCGGCGTCGGCATGGTGTTCCAGCACTTCAACCTGTTCGGTCACCTCAGCGCACGGGAGAACGTGGCCGGGCCGCTGCGCTGGGTGCAAGGCCTCGGTCGCATCGAGGCGATGCACCGCGCGGACGCGCTGCTCGCCCGCGTCGGTCTCGCCGCGCGCGCCGACGCCCTGCCCCGCCACCTGTCGGGCGGGCAACAGCAACGCGTCGCCATCGCCCGCGCTCTGGCGCCGAGCCCGAAGGTGCTGCTCCTCGACGAGCCGACCTCGGCGCTCGACCCCGAACTCGTCGGCGAGGTCCTGGAAGTGATCCGCCGCCTCGCCGCCGAGGAGCGCCTGACCATGATTATTTCGACGCACCAGCTCCGCTTCGCCGCGACCGTCGCCGACAGGGTGGTGTTCCTGAGCAACGGCTCGATCGCCGAGCAGGGTCCCGCCCGCGAGGTGCTGGCCCACCCGCGCCACGCCGCCACGGCGCGCTTCCTGCGTGCGGTCGGCGCCGGCGCCGCTGAAATGCCCGCCTGACACCGCCCGAGGACGCCGATGCAGCACCACACCCTCGCCGTTTCACCCTTGAGCGTACACTGGGGATACTTCAGCAAGGCGGTCGCGCCGGCCCTGACGCTGCGCTCGGGCGACCGCGCCACCATCGAGACGCTGACCCACCACGCCAACGACGATTACGAGCGGATGATCGCCGACGACCCCGGCGCGGAAAGCGTGTTCCACTGGACCCGCGAACACAAGGCGGTGGCGCGCCGCGGCGCCGGTACGACGCAGCCGCCCTTCCAGCGCGGCATGGGCGAGGGGGTGGGCGTGCACCTCCTCACCGGCCCTGTGGCGATCGAGGGCGCGGAGCCCGGCGACATCCTCGAGGTGCGCGTCCTCGACGTACGCCCGCGCCCGGCCTGCCACGCCTGTCACGCCGGCCGCTGCTTCGGCTCCAACGCCGCCGCGAGCTGGGGCTTCCACTACGGTGACCTCGTCGAGGAGCCGCGCCCGCGCGAGGTCGTCACCATCTTCGAGCTGGATACGGCGGGCGAGCCCTTCGCCCGGGCGGTCTACAACTACGTGTGGACGCCGCAGACCGATCCCGACGGCATCGTGCATCCGACCATCGACTACCCCGGCGTACGCGTCGACCACGCAACCGTGCGCCGTCGCGAGAACATCCTCGCCGACGTGCGCGTGCCGGCGCGGCTGCACTTCGGCACGATGGGCCTGGCGCCCTCGGAGGCGGAGTTCGTCAGCTCCATCCCGCCAAGCTACACCGGCGGAAACATCGACGACTGGCGCATCGGCAAGGGCGCGCGCATGTATTACCCCGTGGCAGTTGCCGGCGCGTACTTCTCCGTCGGTGACCCCCATGCCGCGCAGGGCGACAGCGAGCTTGGCGGCACCGCCATCGAGCTTTCGCTGACCGGTGATTTCGAATTCCTGCTGCACAAAAAGCGCGACCTCGGCGGCACGCTGCTGGAGGGGCTGACCCATCCCCTGCTCGAGACGGACGCGCAATGGTCGGTCTACGGCTTCACCTACCCGAACTACCTCGCCGAGCTCGGCACCGACGGGCAGACGACGGTCGCCAACCATTCGAGCCTCGATCGCGCCATGCGCGATGCGTTCCGCAAGCTGCGCCGTTTCCTGATGGACGTGCACAGGCTCAGCGAGGACGAGGCGATCGCACTGATGTCGGTCGCCGCCGACTTCGGCGTGACGCAGGTGGTCGACGCGAACTGGGGAGTCCACGGTTCGCTGCGCAAATGCGTCTTCCCGAAAAGCCGCTTCACTTGCACGCCCGTCGGCTGATCCCATGCGCTTCCATATGATCCCCGGCGGCCCTCAGCCCGTCGCCCCCTTCAGCCACGCGGTCGAGGCGGACGGCTTCGTGTTCGTCACCGGGCAGATGCCGGACAGGCCCGACGCGCCGGGGGTACTGCCGGAGGGCATCGTCGCGCAGACCCACGCCGTCATGGCCAACCTGCACCTAGTGCTGGAAGGCGTCGGTCTCGGTTTCCCGGACGTGGTGATGGCGCGCATCTATCTCACCCGTTTCGCCGCCGACTATGCGGCGTTGAACGAGACGTGGCGCGGTTATTTCCCACCCGAACGCCTGCCGGCACGCACCTGCGTCGGCGTGACCGGCCTAGCCTACGACGCGCTGGTCGAGATCGATCTGGTCGCGCGCCGCGCCATCAAGACTTGAGCGGCCTGCTCAGGCGGCAGCAAAGGCCCGCTCGATAACGGCGCCCTGATCGGCTTCGTGATCGGCGTGCGAGCTGCCCTTGGACGCCCTTCCAGGTCGGCCGGCGCAGGCGCGATAGGCCGTGCCGCCGGCGGCGACCCGCGACGGGACACCTTCGTGGCGACGTCGAAGGTAACGGCGTCCGCCCATGCTGTGGATCAACTTCTTCATGGTAGCGATGGCGATCTCGGGACAGATGAATACCTGCCGAGCTCGGCACCTTCGAAAAGTGTGCCGGCGGCAGGGTCATGCTTGAAGGCGCACCTGTCGCTGTCCCGGCGCCGAGCTACACACTCCATCGGATCGGGGCGCGCTGGACCTCGGCGACAACCGATGGCAGGCAACGCAGCCTGAGTTTGCGGCGGCGAGGGCGGGGCGAAGGTGCCGCCCGAGGCAGTTGATCGGTGTTGGACGACGGCAGCAGGTCCGGCGTCAAGGAGAGGCCGTGCGGGACAAGCCTGACGAAAGGTCGCCGCCCTCGTCACCCAGGGCTGACGTCGCCGCAGCACGGCCAGCAGTACGCGACAGCAGCACCGCCGTCAGGCTCACCACGGCGGCGACCATTAGCCAGAAGGCGGGCGAGGCGCGGTCGCCGGTGGCCTCGATCAACGCCGTCGAGACCAGCGGCGTGAAGCCGCCGAACACCGCCGTTGCCAAGCTGAAGGCGAGCGAGAAGCCGGCGGTACGCACCTGGGGCGGCATGATCTCGGCGAGCAGGGGAATCATGGCGCCGTTGTAGAGGCCGAAATAGGACGAGAACAGCAACTCCACCGCGAGCAGCTTGGAGAAGCTCGGCCCGTCCACCAGCCAGAGCAGGCCGGGATAGGCGGTGAGGATCGCGCAGACCGGGACAAGCAGCAGCAACGGATAGCGCCCGACACGGTCGGAGATGGCACCGCCGACCGGCAGCCAGATGAAGTTCGACAGGCCGACGCACAGCGTCACGACCAGGACGCCGGTGCTGTCGAGGTGGAGTGCGGCGCGCCCGTAGGTCGGGGCATAGGCTGTGATGAGGTAGAAGGTCGTCGTCGTCAGCACCGACATGCCCATCCCGATCAGCACCAGGCGCCAGTGCGCGGCCAGCGCAGCGGCGACCTCGCGCGTGCTGCGCACCTTGTGGTCCATGCGTTGGAAAGCGTCGGTTTCCTCCAGCGAGCGGCGCAGCCATAGGATCAGCGGGATGATGGCGCATCCGATCAGCAGGGGGACGCGCCAGCCGAAGCTGCCCATCTGCTCGGACGTGAGGAGGGTGGACAGCGCGGCCCCGATCAGCGCGGCCATCATGACGGCGACCTGCTGGCTGCTCGACTGCCACGCGCAGTAGAAGCCGCGGTGGCCGGGCGTGGCGATCTCCGCGAGGTAGACCGACACGCCGCCGAGTTCGGCACCGGCCGAAAAGCCCTGGAGCAGGCGCCCGGCCACGATGATGAGTGGCGCGGCGACGCCGATCGATGCGTAGCCGGGCGTGACCGCGATGCTGATCGTGCCGACCGCCATCAAGCCAAGTGTCACGAGCAGGCCGAGGCGGCGACCGACACGATCGACATAGGCGCCGAGGAAAATGGCGCCGAGCGGGCGCATGAGGAAGCCGACGCCGAAGGTGGCAAGCGACAGCATCAGGGAAGCGACAGGACTGCTGCCGGGGAAGAACACCTTGGCGATGAAGGTCGCGTAGTACCCGTAAACGAAGAAATCGTATTGTTCGAGGAAGTTGCCGCTCGCAACGCGGATCACGGCGCCGATTTTCCTGCGCCGCTCCGCTGGTGTGATCGCTGACATCGTGCCTCCCACTTCCAGCCGCCGAGCTATGCCTTGGTCGGTGCCCGTCGTCACCCGCTTTTCGTCGCCATCACCGGATGGGACATAGCCGATCGGCTGATCTCCCCCTACCCCTCCATCCCGCCACGGTGATCCGAAAGGTCGATGGACAGCTGTCGCCGAACGGTGCCAACGGTAGAATCTCGGTACATGCGGGGTTGAGTTCATGCTGTGGCGCGTTGTTGCACTGGCTCTCGTGCTCGGCACGGTACCGACGTGGACCGTGCGCGCGGCGGGCGAGCGGGCGGGCGCGGCCGAGCCGCTCACCTTTCAGGTCGATCCGACCTGGCCGAAGCCGCTACCCAATGATTGGATCATGGGACAGGCGGCCGGCGTCGCGGTGGACGGCGACGACCACATCTGGGTGATCCAGCGGCCCCGCACCCTCACCGACGATGAGAAGGCGGCGAGCCTCGACCCGCCGCGGACGAAATGCTGCAAGCCAGCACCGCCCGTCCTCGAGTTCGACCAAGCCGGCAATGTCCTGCGTTCCTGGGGCGGCCCCGGCCAGGGCTACAACTGGCCGGAAAACGAGCACGGGATCCAGGTCGACGGCCGCGGCTTCGTGTGGGTCGCCGGGAACGGGACGAATGACGGCCAGCTGCTCAAGTTCACCAAGGACGGCCGCTTCGTCCTGCAGATCGGCAAGTCCGGACCGCAAACGGACAGTCGCGACACGAGCCGGCTCGGCAAGCCGGCCAACGTCGACTTCGACATGACCGCGAACGAGGTCTACGTCGCCGACGGTTATTACAACCATCGCATCATCGTGTTCGATGCCGACACCGGCGCGTTCAAGCGGCAATGGGGCGCCTACGGCAAGGCGCCGACCGACGACAAGCTGCCGCCCTACGATCCCAAGGCGGCGCCCGCCCAACAGTTCGCCAATCCCGTCCATTGCGTGAAGATCGCCCAAGACGGGCTGGTCTACGTTTGCGACCGCACCAACGACCGCGTGCAGGTCTTCCACAAGGACGGCAGTTTCGTGAAGGAGTTCTTCGTCGAGAAAGGCACGCGCGCCAACGGTTCGGTGTGGGAACTGGCATTGTGGCCCGACGACAAGCAGAGCTTCCTGCTCAACGCCGATGGCGCCAACAACGAGGTCCGCACGCTCGATCGCGACACGGGTGAGGTGCGCGGCCGGTTCGGGCGCAACGGCCGCATGGCCGGTGACTTCCATTGGGTACACAACCTTGCAATCGACATGCACGGCAATGTGTTCACCACGGAAGTCGACACCGGCAAGCGCGCACAGAAGTTCCTGTTCCGCGGCGACATGGTGCTGCGCAAACGCACGCAGGCGCGGTGAGCGGCGGGAGGGACATGTCCGGTATGACCCACGTCGCTGGCGGGGCGGACGGGTGCGCCTGTTGCTTGCCGCGCCGCGGTTTCCTTCGTCGTGCTGCCATCGCCGGCACGACCGGCTTCGCTGCGACGGGAGTGATGACCGCTGGCCTGCCCGCGCAGGGCGCCGAACAGCCTGCTGCCCGCCCGCGCTATGCCGGCACCGTCATCGACTGCCACGGGCACTACACGCAGGAGCCGCCGGCAATGCTGGAGTGGCGGCGGCGCCAGATCGACGCGATCAACGATCCCGCGCAGTCGCCGGCTCCTTCGGCGCTCAAGGTTTCCGACGACGAGATCCGCAGCAGCCTCCTCGGCCTGAATGTGCGGCTGCAGCGGGAGCGCGGCATCTCCATGACGCTGTTCGGGCCGCGCGCCGGCGGCATGGGGCATCATATCGGGGATGCCCGCACCAGCCTCGACTGGTCGATCCTGTCGAACGACATGATCCACCGCATCGCGACGCTGCTGCCGCACAACTTCGTCGGCGTGTGCCAGCTCCCGCAAACGCCGGGGGTGTCGCCGAAGAACTGTACGGCCGAGCTGGAGCGTTGCGTGTCCAAGCTCGGTTTCGTCGGCTGCTACGTCAACCCCGATCCGTCAGGCGGCTTCTGGCGCGACCCGCCGCTGTCGGACCGTTTCTGGTACCCGCTCTGGGAGAAGTTGGTCGAACTCGACGTACCCGGAATGATCCACGTCAGTGCGTCGGCCAACCGCAACTTCAACACGCTCGGGCCGCACTACCTGAATGGCGACACCACCGCCTTCATGCAGTTCGTCACGTCCGATCTATTCAAGGATTTCCCGACGCTGCGCTTCGTGATCCCGCATGGCGGCGGGGCCGTGCCCTACCACTGGGCGCGCTTCCGTGGACTGGCGCAGGACATGAAGCGGCCACCACTCACTGAGCTGATGCGCAACGTCTTCTTCGACACCTGCGTTTACCACCAGCCCGGCATCGATCTGCTGCTCAAGGTGATACCGCGCGACAATCTCTTGTTTGCGTCCGAGATGGTCGGCGGCGTCACGGGTGTCGACCCTGAGACAGGTCGCGGCTACGACGATACCAAACACTTCATCGATACCGCCTCGCTCACCGATGCCGAACGCGCGAAGGTTTATGTCGGGAACGTCCGCAGGGTGTATCCGCGCCTGAACAGCTACCTGCCCGGCTGAAGCCGTTTCCGCTCATGTCGAATCATGGGCATCGTAGCCTGACGCGGCGAAGTCGTTGCGGCGCTCGACCGCGAGCAATGCGATGCGGCAGCGTCGACTACAGGGGTCTCAGGCGAAGGAAGGCAATAATCCGCCGGCGCCTGACCATACGCCGCGTTTGCGCAAGATGCCGCGCAAGACGGTCTTCGGTCGCTTCTCGCAGGTTTGCAGGATCAGCGTGGCCTGCGCGTCGGCGTGCTGTAAGCGTGGATCATCTCTCGACGGCGATGACGTTGCAAGCCGTTTCCGCGGTCAAGCTCAGCGCGATGACGAAGGGAGGATGCCGCCAGTCGTCCAGCCGGTGCTGGACGGCGTCACGTTTGCCACCGATCCGTTCGACCCGGAGGCGCCCGCCGTGAGTGAAGACATCCAACCCTGTCCGGAAACGCCGCACCGGATGCACGCTGCGCATCGTGGCGGCCCTGGCGAACGTCTCGATCGGCGCCGCAGGGGCGGAACGTCGGCCCGCGCGCTTTCTGCACGGAAGCCAGGATCATCGACGCCTATCGTGCAACCATGCCGATTGCGACGCCGTCGCCTGAGGAGGGAGCAGCAAACAGCCTCCTATTCTCCATCCCACTTGTCACATCGTCTTGACGACTAGAGCGATCCGGCATTATCTACCGAGCAGTAGCTTATCGTATCCATGGCTAGGCGCCGGCGGGAGATCATGGCGCGGCACAAGGAATTCTGCGTCGAATACGCTCTGTCCAAGGCACTTGAAGTGTTCTGGCGGCACGGCTTCGAAGGCGCGTCCATGAACCAGCTAACCGCTGCCATGGGCATCACCAAGCCGAGCCTTTACGCCACCTACGGCAACAAGGAGGAACTGTTCCGCAAGGCGCTCGACCTTTATGAAACCCGCTACATGGGCTTCATGCGCGACGCGCTCGCGGCGTCGACGGCGTGCAAGGTCGTTAAGCATGTGCTCGGCGGCTTCGTCGCGCTCGCGACGGACGCGCAGAATCCGCGCGGCTGCATGGACGTCAACGGCGCGCTGGCTTGCTCGACCGCGGCCGACCCGATCAAGGACGAACTTGCCCGCCGACGCAGCGCTTTCGAAACGGCCCTGGCCCATCGGCTGCGGTCCGCGCAGGCGGAGGGCGACCTTGCGCGTTCCGAGGATGTCGCCGATCTCGCGCGCTTCGTGATGACGTTTGCCGTCGGGGTCTCGGTTCAGGCAGCGGATGGTGCGTCGCGGGACACCCTTGAGCGGGCAGTCGGCGTCGCGTTGCGCGCCTGGCCGGCCCGGGAAGCGGTCGACGCCTGATCGGCCACCTGGCCCGTAAGCGGCCTCAACGACGCCATTCGAGACGAAACGCTTGTATTCCCAAATCGAGCGCCTATTCTATACCGATCGGTACCATTAGACGCTCCGGACGGGATGGCCATGGATGCTTTAGTCGGCAATGGAGGGAGCACGGTACGGCGTCGCCGGCTGAGTCGCACGCTCCTGCTGTGGGGCCTGCTCCTCGCGGTCTGCGGAGGGGCAGGCGCCATCGCCTACGAAAAGTTCCGACCTGCGCCGAGGGCGCCTGCCGCCGCGATGGCACCCCCGGGCGTGACGGTCAGCGCACCACTCGTGCGTCGGCTTGCGACCTCCACGACGTTCACGGGCCAGTTCTCCGCGGTCGACCGCGTCGAATTGCGCGCGCAGGTCAGCGGCTATCTCACCGAAATCCACTTCCAGGACGGACAGATCGTCCACAAGGGCGACCTCCTGTTCGTGATCGACCCGCGTCCCTACGAGATCGCTTTGCAGAACGCCCGTGCCCAGGTCGAGGCGGCTAATGCCGTACTCAGCCTGTCGAACAAGCAACTGGCACGCACCAACGACCTGCTGCGGAGCGATTATGCCTCGCGCGAAACCTATGACCAGCGCACGCAAACCCAGCTCGCCGCGCAGGCCACGCTTGATCAGGCCAGGGCGGCCGTCCGCTCCGCCGAGCTCAACATGGAATGGACGCACATCACGGCCCCGCTCACGGGTCGCATCAGCACGCACCGGGTGTCGGTCGGCAACCTCATCGCCGGCGGCCAAGCCGGCGGCGGCGCGACCACCATGCTCACGACGATCGTGTCGCTTGACCCGATCTACCTCGACTTCGACATGGGTGAAGGCGACTACATCGCCTACCAGCGCTTCCTTCACAGCCAAGGGAAGGATGGCGCCAAGGGCGGCGTCGACCATACCGTCGGCTTCGCCCTGTCGGACGAGGGCGGCTGGAAGCACCAGGGCAGGCTTGACTTCATCGACAACGAGCTGAACCGCTCCAGCGGCACCATCCACGCGCGTGCGACGGTGCCGAATCCAGACCTGTTCATCGCCGGCGGGCAATTCGCCCGCTTGCGCGTGCCCACCGCCGCGCCGGCCGACACGGTGCTCCTGCCCGACGCCGCCCTCGCCATGGACCAGTCGCGCACGGTCGTGATGACGGTCGATGCCGGCGGCACCGTGGTGCCGAAGACGGTCGAGACCGGCGCCGCCGTCGGCGACCTCCGCATCATCAGGAACGGGATCGGCCGCGACGACCGGGTCATCATCAACGGCCTCATGTTCGCGCGCCCGGGCGCCAAGGTGACGCCAAAACCGGGCGCCATCGCCGCCGCCCCGGACCAGGGCTAGCCCCAGGAACCACCTCGAGGACGAGCCCATGCGCCTGTCGCACTTCTTCATCGACCGGCCGATCTTCGCGATCGTGGTCAGCACCTTCATCACCGTCGTCGGGGCCGTGGCCTACATCGCCCTGCCGATCGCGCAGTACCCCGAGATCGCGCCCCCTACGATCCAGGTCACCGCCAGCTACCCCGGCGCCTCGGCCGAGGTCGTAAGCAAAACGGTCGCGACACCGCTGGAGGAGCAGATCAACGGCGTCGAGAACATGCTCTACTTCCAGAGCCAATCGACCGGCGACGGCGCCCTGCTGCTCACCGTCACTTTTCGCCTCGGGACCGATCTCGACACCGCGCAGGTGCTGACGCAGAACCGGGTGGCCATCGCGACGCCGCGCCTGCCCGACACGGTTCAGAAGCTCGGCGTCACGGTGAAGAAAAGCTCACCCGACCTTCTGATGGTGATCCACCTGCTGTCGCCCGACGAGTCGCGCGACCAGCTCTACCTGTCGAACTACGGTACGCTGCACATCCGTGACCAGCTTTCGCGTCTCGAGGGCGTCGGCGACGCCCAGGTGTTCGGTAGCCACGACTACGCCATGCGCATCTGGCTCGACCCCGATAGGGCGGCGGGGCGCGACCTCACCGCGGGCGAGATCGTCGCCGCGCTCCAGGCGCAAAACGTCCAGGTGTCCGCCGGCGTGCTCAACCAGCCGCCAGTATCCTCGCCGGGCGCCTTCCAGCTCAACGTGAAGACCCTTGGCCGGCTCACCGATCCGGGGCAGTTCGCCGACATCATCGTCAAGTCGGACGGGGCCGGCCGGGTGACCCGCGTCCGCGACATCGGCTGGGTCGAGGTCGGCGGCCTGAACTACGGCGCCAACGGCTACCTCGACCGTTCCAGCGCCGTGCCGATCCTGATCTACCAGCAGCCGGGTACGAATGCGCTTGCGACGGCCGAGCGCGTCAAGGCCGAGATGGCGCGACTGTCGAAGCAGTTCCCGCCCGGGCTGAAGCACGACATCGTCTACGACACCACCATCTTCATCGCGCAGTCGGTGCACGAGGTGCTGCAAACCATCATCGAGGCGATCGCGCTCGTGGTGGTGGTGGTGATCCTTTTCCTGCAAACGTGGCGCGCGTCCATCATACCGATCGTCGCGATCCCGATCTCGCTCGTCGGCACCTTCGTCGTGCTCGCCGCCTTCGGCCTATCGCTTAACAACCTGTCTCTGTTCGGCCTCGTGCTCGCCGTCGGCATCGTGGTGGACGATGCAATCGTGGTGGTGGAGAACGTCGAGCGCAATCTCCGGCTTGGGCTTTCGCCCCGCGAGGCGGCCCACCGCACCATGGACGAGGTCGGCGGCGCGCTCATCGCCATCGCGCTGACCCTGTGCGCGGTGTTCGTGCCCTCCGCCTTCATCTCAGGCATCTCGGGGCAGTTCTTTCGGCAGTTCGCGGTCACGATCGCCGCCTCGACCCTTGTGTCGGCCTTCGTGTCCCTGACGCTCAGCCCGGCGCTTTGCGCGCTGCTGTTCAAGCCGCACGTGGAGGATCACGCACGGCACATAACACCTCTCGCGAGGCCGCTCGTCTGGTTCTTCGACCGTTTCAACGCGGGCTTCGGTTGGCTGTCAGAAACATACGGTCGCCTTGCCGGCCGTTTGGTGCGTCTCGCCGGCGTCACGCTCATCGCCTATGCCGGCCTGATCGTTCTGACCGGCGTCCAGTTCGCGCGCGCTCCGACCGGCTTCATCCCCGACCAGGATCTGGGCTACCTCATCACGGTCGTGCAACTTCCGCCCGGTGCCTCGCTGGAGCGCACCGACGCGGTGGTCCGCCGCGCGAGCGACGCACTGCTGAAGACGCCCGGCGTCGCCCACACCGTCGGCTTCGCCGGCTTCGACGGCGCGACGTTCACCAACGCATCGAACGCCGGCGCCATTTTCACGCCGCTGGACCCGTTCGAGGAGCGCACGAAGAGGGGTCAGACGGTCGCCAGCATCCTCGCCGACATGCGCGGCCGGCTCGCCCAGATTCCTGACGCCTTCATCATCACCATTCCGCCGCCGCCGGTCCCCGGGCTCGGCACGGCCGGTGGCTTCAAGATGATGCTGGAGGACCAGCGCGACCTCGGCCCTCGCGCGCTCGAGGCGGCGGCGCAGGACCTCGTCGGCGCGGCGAGCCAGGTGCCCGGCATGGCGCAACTCTTCACGCCCTTCTCGACGGGGACGCCCAGCATTTACGCCGACATCGACCGCGAGCGCGCGGAAAAGCTCGGCATCGCGCCCGAAAAGGTGTTTGAGGCGATGCAGGTCTATCTCGGCTCGGCCTACATCAACGATTTCAACTATCTCGGTCGCACCTACGAGGTACTCGCTCAGGCCGACGGCCGCTACCGCAACACGACGGAGGACGTCGAGCATCTGAAAACCCGCAATGCCGCCGGGCAGATGGTGCCGATCGGCTCGGTCGCACGCCTCCAACGCACCTCCGACCCCTACCGCGTCCCGCGCTACAACCTGTCGCCGGCGGCGGAGGTGCAGGGTGGAACGGCGCCGGGCTTCGCGTCGAGTTACGGATTGGCGGTGATGACCAAGCTCGCCAACGAGCGCCTGCCGCAGGGCATCGGCTTCGAATGGACGGAACTCGCTTTTCAGCAGACCACGGCCAAGAACACGACGCTTCTGATCTTCGGTGCCTCGGTGTTCTTCGTCTTCCTCGTGCTGGCTGCGCAGTATGAAAGTTGGAGCCTGCCGCTGTCCGTTGTTCTCATCGTGCCGATGTGCCTGCTCGCCGCGGTCACCGGGCTCCTGTCGCGTGCCATGAATGTCGACATCCTCGCCCAGGTCGGCTTCACCGTGCTGGTCGGGCTGGCGGCGAAGAACGCCATCCTCATCGTCGAGTTCGCCCGTCAGGCGGAGTTGGCCGGCGCGACGCCGGTCGAGGCCGCGCTCAGCGCCGCGCGGACCCGTCTCCGGCCGATCCTGATGACCTCCTTCGCCTTCATCCTGGGCGTGATCCCGCTGCTGGTCGCGACCGGCGCCGGCGCGGAGATGCGGCAAACGCTCGGCACCACCGTGTTCGCCGGCATGCTGGGCGTGACGATCTTCGGTCTGGTCTTCACCCCGGTGTTCTATGTGACGGTGCAACGGGTCTTTCACGGACGTTCGGGTCGGACCACGGCCAAGCCGACGTGCGATCCTTCACTCGGATAGTCGTCGAGCGCCGCTAGAGTGCTGCGCTTACCCAGCGCTTCAGTTGCAACACCATCGAGGCGCATGACGGTACTTGACTCAATTGCATACATACCGAGAACACGAAGGCGACTTAGCGCTGAGCGGGTAAATAATCCGAGCCATCGTCCGCAGCCTACGTCGCCTGCCGCCGCAAACCGATTGGCATCTGCCGGACGGCGTAGCTTCCATGGTCAATCAAGAAGGATCGGCACGCTTCGAATGACTTTGCCCCAGTCCCAGGGTGAAACCAGCACGTATGTCTCGACTTATGCGCAAGCACTTTGATAGAGCATACTGCCCAAGGCAGGCCTGCCTTTTTCAAGCGCCGTTTCCGGACTGCATCGCATGCGCCGTGACGGGGGCCGCCACGTCCGGTACGGCCGCCAGCTCTTCGAGCGAGCGCTGCTTCGTCTCGATGCCCATCGCCAGCAGCACGACGATCTGGACCACCAGGGCGATGGCGATCAGTGCGAAGACGCCGTAAAGGCCGAGGCTGTCGAAACTCGCGGCGATCGCGTAGGGCACGAGGATGTTGACCCCGCGCCCGGCGCTGTTGGCGATGCCGCTTCCCCGCAATCGCACCTCGGTCGGAAACAGCTCGGGCACGTAGCAGGCGATGCTTAAGGAAGACAGGACGTAGATGATGCAGGTGACAAGGAAACCGAGCCCCGCGAGCAGGGCCGAACCTGTGACGCTCACATAGGCGAAACTTGCGACGATGCCCGCAACCGAGAACCAGATCAGTCCCCAGCGACGGCCGACGCGCTCGGCGAGGAGCAAGCCGATCAGCGAGCCGAGCGGGCCGCCGGCGAAGATCAGCACCGACAGGCCGAGCGAGTTGGCAACTCCGTGGCCCTGCTTGACCAGGAAGGTCGGCACCCAGCTGACGAAGGCGAAGTTGAACGTCAGCAGGCACACCGTGACCACCGTGGCGACGATGGTCCGCCGCAGCAGCGCCGGGCCGAACAGGTCGCCGAGACCGTAGCGCGTGCCCGGCGCCGGCACCGCCGGTTTCGCTGCTTGGTCGAACACGGGCGACTCCGCTTCAGCCCGGCGCACGATCGCCTCCGCCTCGGCGCCGCGGCCCTGAATGGCGAGCCACCGCGGCGACTCCGGCATGGCGCGGCGTAGGAACCAAACGACCAGGGCGCCGACGGCCACGATCACGAACATCCACCGCCAGCCGAAACGCGGGATCACCACCCATCCGATCAGCGTCGCCAGGAACAGGCTGGCGTTGATGATGAGGTTGAGCAGGGTCGCGAAGCGGCCGCGATGGCGAGCCGGGATGAACTCGCCGAGCGTTCCGTAGCCGACCACGATCTCGGCGCCGAGCCCGAGGCCCATGACGAAGCGTGCCGCGATCAGCCAGCGCATGGACGGCGCCGCCGCTCCCGCCAGCGAAGCGAGGCCGAAGATGATCAGGTTGAACTGGTAGGTGAACTTGCGCCCTAGCCGGTCACCGAGGATCCCGGCGAACCACGCACCGATCATCATGCCGAAGAACGTCGCCGAGATGAACGTGGCGTTGAACGCGAGGGTCGACTCGCCCGACTGAACGAGCGCGCCGAGCACGCCGCCCGCGAGGTAAAGGTCGAAGGAATCGAAGAACATACCCGCCGCGATCAGCGCGAGGACGCGCCAATGGAAGCGCGATATCGCGAGGCGGTCGAGCCGCCAGCCCACGTCCGCAGCGTTCATCGTGCTTTCCCCCCTGCCGTTTCCCGATGAACGCTGCCGCCGGCCTATTTCGAGCTGCGGATCTCGACTCCCGACCAGCTTTCCAGCACGCGCACGACCGACGTGAAGTCGCTCTGCGGCCCAAACGTCGCGTTGGTGATGGCCATCATCTGGCGGACGGCGGCGCCGACCACCATGGGCACGCCGATGGCCTCCGCCTCGTCGACGCACAGCCGCACGTCCTTGTAGGACAGGGCCGTCGCGAAGCCGTAGTCAAAGGTGCCGGTCAGCACGGCACGTGGGAATTTATCGCGCAGCGCGACGTTGCCGCCGCTTGAGGCCATGATCACGTCGATCATCACCTGCGGATCGAGCCCCGCCTTCACGCCCATCGCCATCACCTCCGACGAGATCGTCAGTGCGGCGACGGAGATCATGTTGTTCGCAAGCTTCAGCGTTTGTGCCATGCCGGGCTTCTCGCCGCAGTAGAACACCTTGCCGAGCGGCTCGAGCATCGGCCCCACCTGCTCGAACACGTCCCTGCCGCAGGCCACCATGACGGCCAGCGTGCCCTTCTCCGCGCCGCCAATGCCGCCGCTGACGGGCGCGTCGACCAGCGTGAGGCGGCCGCGCGTCGCGAGCTCGTCGGCGATCGCGATAGACATGCGCGGACCTGTGGTCGACAGATCGACCAGCACCGTCGCCCGGTTGCCTTCGACGAGGCCGCCCGGCCCGAACACGACGTTGTGCACGATTTCCGGGGTCGGCAGGCTGACCAGTACGGTTTCGGCGGCCGACGCGACCTCCGCGGCACTCGCGGCGCGGCGCGCGCCACGCGCCACCAGCGGCGCCATGGCGTCCGCATTGCTGTCGAACACGGTGAGGCGATAGCCTGCCTCCAGCAGCCGCATCGACATGCGGCTGCCCATCTGGCCCAGTCCGATGAAGCCGAGGTCGCCGTTCGCCACTGAAGCCTCCCTTGTCGCCGCATTGAGCTGGTCCGCGCCGGCCCCGACCGCGTCAGCGCCCTGCCGCCGTCGCGGCGGGGCGGCACGTCTGGGGGCAGCGCAATTTTCACGACCTTATCGAGCTTGCCGCATCCGGCAAGCCTTTTTATGGTAGCGCTACCAAAGTGCAGTGGTCGCCGGCGTAGGTTCGGCGGTGCGCAGCGGTGAGGATTGCTCCCATGCCTCGCGAGGTCACGCGTAGCGCGAAGTCGCTGCGAATGCAGGACGTGGCCGCACGCGCGGGCGTGTCGCCGATGACGGTGTCGCGGGCGCTGCGCAACCCCGGCGCGGTCTCGGAAGCGATGCGCGAGCGCGTGCGGGCCGCGGTCGCCGACACGGGCTACCTGCCCAATCGCTTGGCCGGAAGCCTGTCGTCGCGACGCTCCGACGTCGTCGGGCTGATCGTGCCAGGTCTCGGCAATTCGCTTTACGCCAGCACAGCGCAGGCGGTCGCCGGTGTGCTGGAGGGGCACGGCCTGCACCTGCTGATCGCGACCAGCGGCGGCGACGTGGCGGCGGAGGAGGCGGCGGTCGGCGCGCTGCTGGCGCAGCGCGTGTGCGGGCTGATCCTTCACGCGACCCGGCACACCGCCCGCACCGGCGCGATGGTGCGGGACGCGGGCGTCCCCACGGTCGAGATCGGCCGGCTGACGCGCACGCCGCTCGACATGTGCGTCAGCTATTCCGGCAACGCGGCGGCGAAGGCGATGGTGCTGCACCTCGGCGGCCTCGGCTATCGCCGGATCGGCTTCGTCAGCCTGACGATGCGCGGCAATGACCGCTCGGTCGAGCGCCGCCGCGGCTACCTCGCCGGGATGAAGGCGCTCGGCCTCGCTGCCGCGCCGCGGCTCGCGGCGGAGGCGGCGCCCGGCTTCGCGGGAGGCGCAGACGCCGTGGTGCGGCTGGTGCGGCGCGACCCGGCGATCGACGCGATCTTCTTCGCGGCCGACGTGATGGCGGTCGGCGCCCTGTTCGAGTGCCAGCGCCGCGGCTGGGCAGTGCCGGACCGGCTGGCCATCGCGAGCTTCGACGACGTCGACCTGCTCAGCCATGTCAATCCCACCATCACTACCCTGCGGATCCCGCGCGAGGAGATCGGGCGCCGCGGCGCCGCGATGCTGGTCGAACGATTGAACGGGCAAGCCTTCGGGCCGCCGGTCGTCGACCTCGGCTTCGAGATCGTGGAGCGGCAAAGCACGGGCCGCCCCGGGATAGTGCGCGCGATGATCCCCCGTCCACCCGAAGGAGCGAGCACGACATGAGCACACCGATTACCCTGGCGCTCAGGCTCGCGGAGTTCGCCGCAGAAACGCCCGCCGCCACGATCCCCGCGATCGCCTTCGAACGCGCGAAGATAAGCCTCGCGAGCACGCTCGCAAGCGCCGCGATGGGACACGACATCGAGTCCGCCGGTATCGTCCGGCGCCTCGCGCTGGCCGATGGGGGGGCCGCCCACGCGAGCGTGTGGTTCGACGGGACGAAGCTGCCGCTCGCCGCCGCCGCGCGCGTCAACGCGGTCGCCAGCGACGCGGCCGCATCGGACGATAGCGACCTGCGCAGCATCGCCCACATCGGAACGATCGCCACGGCGGCAGCGGTCGCGGTGGGGGAGTGGACCGGGGCCGCCGGGTCGGACGTCCTCGCCGCGATGGTACTCGGCTACGAGGTCGCCGGACGCATCGACGAGGCGCTGACGCCGGGGCGGATGCAGCGCGGGTTTCACGGCTCGGTGTCGACCGTGTTTGCCGGCTCGGTCGCCGCCGGCCGGCTGTTGGGACTGAGCGTGCCGCAACTCGCCCACGCCATTGCCCTGTCCGCCACCTCCGTCGGGGGGATGGCGGTGGCGGCGGATACCAGCTGCGCCCGCGAGTACCACGCCGGCGCGGCGGTCGTCGCGGGCGTACAGGCGGCGCTCGCCGCACGGCAGGGGTTCACCGCCGAACTTTCCGTTCTCGAACAGCCGCGCGGCTTCCTGTCCGCGATGGGCGCGCAGGCCGTTGACGACATCACGCGCGATCTCGGTCAAAGCTGGGACATCGTCACCGACATGGCGATCAAGCTGATGCCGGGCGCCCATCCCTTCCATGCCACCGCGGAGGCCGCGGCGGACGCGGCGCGCCTCGGCCGGGTGTTGCCGTCCGACATCGACGCCGTCGTCATCTCGGCCGCCGTGCAATGGACGAATTTCAAGGGCGACCCGCACCCGCGCAACCTCGTCGACGCGGCGCACAGCCTCGTCTATTTCGTCGCCGCCGCGATCGTTGACGGGGAGTTCGGCTGGCAGCACATGGATGCGGCCAGGATGGTGGACCCCGTCATCGCCGCGCTGCAGGATAGGATCAGCTTCGATCCGTCCCCGCCGCCGCTTCCCGATCGGTTTCCGCATCACCACGGCGGCACGGTCATCATCCGGATGAAGGACGGGCGCGAGTTCCGCAGCACCTGCACCGCCCCGCGCGGGTCCGGGCCGCGCGGCGTGGCGTGGGCCGACATCGAGCGCAAGTACCGCGAGCTCGTCCCGCTCGCCGGCCTTACCCCGGCGCAGGTCGATGCGAGCTTCGCGCTGATCGCCTGCCTCGGCGGCCGCGCCAGCATCGTACCGCTTTGCGAGACCCTTGTCGTCGCGCGGTGAGCGCCGGCGTCGCGCGACTTCAGGGAGACTTCCAGGGCATGACCGTTCTTGTCACCGGTGCGGCGGGGTTCCTCGGCAGCCACGTCATGGCCGCACTCGCCGGCGCCGGTCGCGACGCGACGGGCTTCGATGTGGCCGCTCCCGGCGCGGAAGCGCTCGCGGTCGCGCCGACCTTGCGCGACCGCCTCGTGCAAGGGCAGGTCACGGATGCAGCGAGGCTGTTCGACGTGTGTTGCGGCGAGGAGATCGACGCTGTCGTCCACACCGCCAGCCTGGTCGGGATCGAATCCTCGCTGCAGCAGCCATCGGCGACTTACCAGACCAACGTCATGGGCTTCGTCAACCTGTGCGAAGCGGCCCGCCAGACGGGGATGCGGCGCCTCGTGCTGATCTCCAGCAACGCCGTCTACCACGCCGGCAGCCGGGAAACGCTGGCGGAAACGGATGCGGTGTTCTCGGTCGAACGGGGCAACCCGGCCGGTCACTACGGCACGTCGAAAATGATGCAGGAGGCGGTCGCGCTCGCCTACGCGACGTCCTACGACCTGGACGTCGTGATCCTGCGCGTCACCGCGATCTACGGATTCGGGATGCGCGCGCCGCTTTACATCAAGCCGATGGTCGAGAACGCGGTTCGCGGCACGCCCACGCGCATCGCGAGCGGCGGGCCGATGAAGCGCGATTACACCTACGTGCACGACTGCGCCGATGCCATCCTGCTCGCGCTTGACGCGCCGCGAAACGTGGCGGGGTCGCGCGTGCTGAACGTGTCCGCCGGATGCGTGCATACCGCCGCCGCGGTCGCCGAGGTCGTACGCCGCATCGTGCCCGGCGCCGACATCGAGATCGGCGCCGTGCTCGCGCCCGCCGAGGCCGAGAGCGCCAAGATGCGCGCTCCACTCGACATTTCCGCGGCCCATACGACACTGGGATGGTCGCCGCGTTGGACCATCGAGGCAGGCGTGGCGGATTACGCCAAGCGGTTCCTCCGCTTCTGCGAAGGATGCTGACACCTGGCCTTGTCAGTACCGCTTCCTCCGTGACGCCACCGTCTCGCCGATCATGTGGCGCCCGCGCAGGATGGCGAGGGCCACCTTGGCGGCGGCACGGGCGAGGTGCGCCGCGCCAGTGACGGCACGCCCGCCATCGTGGCCGGCGAGGCGGCGGCGTTGGTGAGCGGGCGCACCCGTTGCTCGGGGCGCTGGCACGTCGCTGTTCCCCGCCGGCCCTGTCGGTTCCGACACGCGAGGACGGCGCCCGACGACTACGTGTCAACCACAAGACTCCTCACTGCCTGCGAGGCCCCGCGCGTCGGCGTCGCGGCGCGGCGGTGGGAGCGGGCCACTCATGGCGTCGACGTCCGATTGCTCGGTCGACCGCGTCTCAGTCCGGGGGACCGGCAACCAGCGTGCGCCCGGTCATCTCCGCCGGCTGCGGCACGCCGAGCAAGGAAAGCAGCGTCGGCGCGACGTCGGCGAGGCGCCCATCGCGGAGCGCGCCGCCGGCAGGGCCGCCGTCGAGTAGCACGGGGACAAGGTTGGTGGTGTGGGCGGTGTGCGGCTCGCCGGTATCGGGGTCGCGCATCACCTCGCAATTGCCGTGGTCGGCGGTGACGAGCAGCGCGCCGCCGGCGGTGCGTACCGCCGCGGCGAGGCGGCCGAGGCAACCGTCGACGCTTTCCACCGCCGTGACCGCCGCCGCGAGCACGCCGGTGTGGCCGACCATGTCGGGATTGGCGAAGTTCAGGATGAGGAGGTCGTAGTGGCCGGCCTCGACGGCCGCCACGGCCTTCGCCGTCAGCTCCGGCGCCGACATTTCCGGCTGAAGGTCGTAGGTCGCGACCTTGGGGGACGGCACCAGGATAGAGTCCTGCCCGGTGAAGGGCGTTTCCTCGCCTCCGTTGAGGAAATAGGTGACGTGCGGGTATTTCTCCGTTTCCGCCAGCCTGACCTGGGCGAGCCCGGCCTCGGCCACCACGGCGCCGAGCACGTTGGGGAGGACGACCGGCGGGAACAGCGTCTCGAGGAAGGCGTCGAGTTCCACGCTGTAGCGCGTGATGCCTACCGCCGCGGCAAATCTGACGAGACCGTCGCGCGCGAAGCCGGAAAAACCGGGGTCGAGCAGCGCCGCCAGGACCTGCCGCGTCCGGTCGGCCCGGAAGTTGAAGCTGAGCAGCGCGTCGCCGTCGCGCATCCCGGCGTAGTCGCCGACCACCGCGGGCGGGATGAACTCGTCCGAAACGTCGTGGTGGTAGGCGTCGGCGATCACGCTCGCCGCGTCGGGGAAGCGCGGCCCCTCGCCAGCCACCAGCGCGCGATAGGCACGCTCCACCCGCTCCCAGCGCTTGTCGCGGTCCATGGCGAAGTAGCGCCCGCACACCGTCCCGATCCGCGCACCGGCCGGCAGCGCCGCTGTCACGGTGGCGATGTCGCCGGCGGCGGAGCGCGGGGGCGTGTCGCGCCCGTCGGTGAAGGCGTGCAGCACGGTCGGCACCCCGGCGTCGGCGAGAATGCGGGCGAGCGCCAACGCGTGGTCCTGGTGGGCGTGGACGCCGCCCGGCGACACCAGACCCATGAGGTGGCAGGCGCCGCCAGTGTCCTTCAAAGTGGTGATCAGGCGCTGTAGCGGCGCCAGCGCGGCGAGCGCACCGCTGGCGACGGCGTCGGCGATGCGCGGCAGGTCCTGCATCACCACGCGGCCGGCACCGATGTTGAGGTGGCCGACCTCTGAGTTGCCCATCTGCCCGTCGGGCAGGCCGACGTCGCGCCCGCACGTGCGCAGGAAGGCGTGCGGGCACCCCGCCCACAGCGCGTCGAAGGTGGGGGTGCGCGCCTGCCGCACGGCGTTGTCCGCGTCGCCTTCGCGCCAGCCCCAGCCGTCCAGGATGACCAGCGCCACGGGTCGGGGTCGCTTGCCCTCGGCCACGTTCAGAACCTCCATGCCGTCGTCCCGGACGGCGTCTTTTGCACGCTTCGCGCCGTCGGACAACACGCCGGAGCGGGGCGTTCGGGCGATGCGGAACGACCGCGACGCTCAAAGGTAGCTGAGCCACCACGCCCGCCGCCGCGCCTTGACGCCGGCGAACCAGGTCGAAAGCGGCCACAGGACGAGCAGCACGACGAGCCAGGCCAGGTAGACCCCCGGCAGGCCGACACCCCACCCCGCCTCGATCGTCCCGTGATGCGCGGCGAAGATGCCCGGCGACAGGCCCTCCGCCAGGGCGAGCAGCACGGCAAGGCCGCGTGCCAGGTAGAGATGGGCGAGGTAGGTGAAGAGCGGCGTGCGGCCGAACACGTGCAGCGCCCGTCCCGGTGGGCCGCCGATGCGCTCGACGAGGGGCGCGAGCGAGAGGGTGATGCCGAGCGTCGCCATCGTGTAGAGAAGCGAGGGCGGGTACTTGCTGACCTTGAGGAAGGACAGCACCGTGCGCGTCGCGTCGGGCTGCGCCGTCCAGGGCGCGGGATCGCCGTACACGTTGCCGGCACGCAGCACCGCGAAGCCGGCGAGGAGGCCGAGTCCGCTCGCGAGCAGGATGCGGTTGCGCCGCGCGGGCAGCTGCTGGAACAGGTCGCCGACGCCGACGCCCACCGCCATAATCCCGAACCAGGGCAGGACGGGATAGGCGACATAGGCGGCGGCGAATCCGGGGGCGTGGATCACCCCGGGCGCCAGGGTCAACGTCCACAGCGGCGCCAAGCTGCCGAGATCCTTGGCATCGACCCCGTCGAACAGATCGTGGCCGGCCACCACGCCGAGGCCAAGCGCGAGCAGCGCGCGCGGCGGCGCCCAGACCAGCGCGGCGAGGAGCACCATCGCGGCGCCGATCGCCCAGATCACCTGCAGCAGCGCTCCATGACAGGGAAAGGTGAAAGGCCAGGCGAAGGTGAAGGCGGCGGTGACGAACGTCACCTCCAGCACGACCAGCCAGGTCCCGCGCGTCAGCAGGAAACGCGACAGCGGCCAGCCGCGCTTGCCCCGCGCCCATTGCAGGCGGACGGAAACCCCGGCGAGGAGTACGAAGGTCGGCGCGCAAAGGTGGGTGACCCACCGCGTAGCGAACAGCGCCGCCGTAGTCTGGGCGAGGTCGGTCGGCGAGAACCGGTCGGCTCCGACGTGGAAGAAGTCGCGGACGTGATCGAGCACCATCAGCACGATCACCAGGCCGCGCAGCTTGTCGATCACGACGAGGCGCGCAGGGGCCGCCGTCGCGGGTTCGGTCAGCGGATCCGGTTGCGCCGCGGTGACGGGGGTGGGCGTGGTCAGGTCGGCGACGGCTGATCCCATGCGCCGCCTTGTGTGTCAGTGGGAGGACGCCTGTAAAGGTGCGCGCCGGCCGCAGGTTCCGCTTGATCCCGCATGGCCTGACCGCCGAAAGCAACGGTACGGGCGGAAGGTTCGAGCCGGGGCGAAGGGAGGACGAGGATGGTTGCGGCGACGGGAAGCATGGCGACGGCGGGAAGCTTGGGGAAAGGGACGGCCGCGCCCCTGACCGGGGGCACCATCAACGCCAGGCTCGACCGGCTCCCGGCGACGCGGACGGTGTGGGCGATGGTTGTCCTGCTCTCGCTCGGCGGCTGGTTCGAATACTACGACCTGTTCCTGCCGGCCTATGTGGGGCCGGGCCTCGTCAAGGGCGGCATGCTGACCGCGACGACGGGCGCGTTTCTCGGCTTTTCCGGGCTCGGCGCCTTCGTCGCCGCGACCTTTGCCGGGCTGTTCGTCGGCACCTGCCTACTCGGTTCGGTCGCCGACCGCTTCGGGCGGCGCGCGGTCTTCACGACGTCGCTGCTGTGGTACTCGGCGGCGACGGTGGTGATGGCTCTGCAAAGCCACGCCCACGGCCTCAACCTGTGGCGCCTCGTCGCCGGCATCGGCCTCGGCGTGGAACTCGTCACCATCGACAGCTACCTGGCCGAGCTGATGCCGGTTCGCCTGCGCGGCCGTGCCTTCGTGGTCAACCAGGTCGTGCAGTTCAGCGCCGTCCCTAGCGTCGCGCTGGTGTCCTATCTGCTGGTGCCGGTTTCGGTGGCGGGGTTCGACGGCTGGCGCCTGGTGGTGCTGGCCGGTGCCGCCGGCGGCGGGCTGGTCTGGTTCGCCCGCCGCGCGTTGCCGGAAAGCCCGCGCTGGCTCGTTGAGCAGGGGCGGCTCGCGGAGGCCGACGCGGTCGTGACGCGCCTCGAAGCGCGGGTCGCGGCGGAGCACGGCGCGCCGCTGCCAGCACCACCGGACCGGGTGGAGCCGCCGGTACGCGCCACCGGCCGTTTCGGCGATATCTGGCGGCCGCCCTACCGCCGGCGGACCCTTATGCTGTGCGTCTTCAACCTCTTCCAGACGATCGGCTATTACGGTTTCGCGAGCTGGGTGCCGACGCTGCTGATCGCACGCGGGATCGAGATCACCCACTCGCTGTACTATTCCCTGCTGATCGCCGTTGCCAGCCCGGTCGGCCCGCTTCTCGCTCTGCCCTTCGCTGACCGGGTCGAGCGCAAATGGGTGATCGTCGGCGCGGCGATCGGCATCGCCGCGTTTGGCTTGGCTTTCGCCGCCTCGTCGAACCCGGTCCCACTGGTGCTGTGCGGGCTCGGCATCACCTTCGCCAGCGCACTGCTGTCCTTCGGCTTCCACGCCTACCAGCCGGAGCTGTTCCCGACCGGCGTGCGGGCGCGCGCAGTCGGCGTCGTGTACTCGGTGAGCCGGATCAGCGCGATGTTGTCGGGCTTCCTCATCGCCTTCGTCCTGCGCGACTTCGGCACACGCGGGGTCTTCGCCTTGATCACGGGGGCGATGGTCGTGGTGGCAATCGCCATTGGCGCCTTCGGCCCCCGCACCCGGCAAACGCAATTGTAAGGCGGAGGGCGGCGACCGGCTCGACTCGCTCACAAGCAGCTCGTGGCGGGCGGCCGAAACGGGCGAACCCCGGCCGTCGAGCAGGAAACACCTCGCGGAAGTGGAGGGTGCTTCATCTTCGGCGAGCGTGGTTCAACGGCAAACCGGCAGCTTCCCAAGACGCTGGTCAGCCATTGCCACGCAAGAGCTTAATCTTCCGCCAGGATTTTCTTCCAACTCAGTGTTGCGACGTCCTGTCTCGCGCATCGCGCAGGTCCGTCCGGCACGCCTGCCTCCTTCGACGTCGCGCCGATGCTCGCGGACCGCAACAGTTGCTGCGCCATCTTGAGCTTGTCCGTCGCCGCAGGCAGCGGCGGCGTGGCGGAGGTCGTGAAGGCGCAGGTTGTCGATACCGCTCAGATCGAGTCGCGCAGCCAGGCGCATGGCGCCGGCGAAGCCGGATCGAGGCCACCTCGCCGCCCTTGCCGGATTGGAAAACGCGTCGGGCGCATCAATCGATGTGCGAGCGGCAGAGCTTCACGCATTCCGACCTGCGGCAGCCGGTGCAGGGCGAAGCGGACGACCTGTCGGCGAGCGCTACGAGGTGGCGCGGTGCGCATGGCCGATGGCCAGCTGCGGGCCGGAGGTGCAGTGCTTCGTGGCGCCGCATCGACCTCATCGGTCGGGCTGCTGTGCCGCGCCGTCGTCTTTCTGCTCGCCGCGTTGCACCGGCATGATGCTCGCCGCCGTCGTCGTCTTCACCTTCACCGAACACCAGATCGGTGACCTCAAGGTCGTCCTGATCCTGGCGCTCACCGCCCTGCTCGCGCTCGCGTTGTACGAGCGCTGGCCGCGCTGGCGCTGAGCGGCCCGCCAGCTTGACCCGGCCTGCCTCGCGCGGGCTTTTCGCGTGCGAGGCGCCCTGCTCCCCGCGTGGTGCTCCTGCAAGGTCTGCAAGGGGCGGGGCGCGACATCGCCGAGCACCTGCTCGCGTTGGCGCGGCAGCCCGCCGTGGCCGGCAGTGGGCGTCGAGCGCGCCGTGCCCTGGACGGGAGGCGCGCACGGGCAAGGCACCGTCGCCCTCGCGCGCCACGACGGAGCCGATTCCGAAGAAGGCGCCATGGGCCAGCGCCGTCAGGACCCGCGCGGCCATCAGCGACCGATAGCTCGGCGCCATGGCGCAGCCGAGATTGCCGAGGATGAACAAGCCCATCAGCGCCTCCAGCGCCGCCTTGCGCGGCAGGCGGGCGGTGGCGATGGCGACGATCGGCGCCCCGAAAGCGACGCCGTAGGCGTAGCCGGACACCAGCAATCCTGCCTCGGGCACGCTGACGCGAAGGTCGCGCGCCACGTCCGGCAGGATACCCATGATGATGTACTCGGTCGTGCCGATGCCGAACGCCGCGAGGGAAAGGGCGAAAAGGGAAAGCGGCATGGGCAGTGGTCCGGGTTGGGCCGGCGTGAGAGCGGTGGTGCGACGCGATATGAAGCCGCTGGCATTAAAGAGAAGGTGCCAGCGTGCATGCCGGCGGACGACTGTAACCCGGCGCGACGTCGTGACCGCGCGAGTAAACTCCATCCTTCATGCATTCATCAGCTTAGGGCATAACCCTGGCGCCTGTCGGCGCGGGAACCCACATCGAGACACAACTGGGACGAGGACCGATCCGGGGTCTCAACTATGCCCTCGCTACAAGTGCCTTCTGCGCTGCTGTCAGGACGATCTCGGGCGCCAGACATGCGGCGGCGGTGCCGAGCTTCGACCACTTTGGACGTGCCACGTGAACCAAGCCGAGATCATCGCCTATAAAAAGGGCGTCGAAGCCGTGCTCACCCCCGCCCGCGCCACCTCTGCCGCGTTGGAGCCGCGGCTCACAAGGATGCCGACCCGCATCAACTTCGCCATTGGTGCCCTGGAGGGGCTGGCTGAGGAAGGCCGGGCGCTGTTCCTATTACCAGCACTCGACGTGTCGTCGCCGGCTTCATCGGCCGAGGCCATCAACTCCCAAAACATTCGCGCCACGTCCCCGGCCCCCTCGACCGCTTGACCGGTTCGAACCGCCCTCACGCTTCTCGTCAGGGTGTTCACTGATGAAGCCAACGTCGATCCAAAAACATGACAGGTCTCCAGTAAGCCGGACGCACGCCATCGATGGTTTTCGTTCCTCGACTTCGATCTTCACGCCTCGTGAAAGCTCGATGCAAGCACGTCGCGCGATGAGAGGCTGGCTCAGTGCGTCGACGCTTTTCTGGTCCTTCTTGAACTGCAGGACGGCGATCTTCTGCGCGTCGACAACGTTGTTGCAGCCTACGGTGGACGCTTTGATCGCTGCAGCGGAACCAACGCTAGGCGTGACGGCGGACCCGAACAAAGCAAGAGCAAATGGCAACTGTCTCATCCCACCGGGTTAGTTCGGGATACGAAGATCTGGAAGTCACAGGTTCGTGGGCAGCTCTAACAGGCTGTGCTAAGCGCTACAGCCCGCGTTCGTCAATTAGGTGATCGGCAACGGCCTTGCCGCCTGCGCGTCGGAGTAGATCGCCGGCCGGCTCGACACCAAGGCCGTGCGCGAGTTCCTGGGCGCCACCGCCAGCCGTTTTGATGTCACCATCATCTCCACCGTCTTGCACATCAAGCCAACCGCCCAAACCCTTTCCGTCTTGATGAGCGCGGCAGAGCGTGCTTCCTCCGCCTCGCATGGGTTTCAAATTGAGGAAAGCCGCCTGCGGCTGATCGTCGAACGGACGGTGCCCTGCATCATGCGTCGGCACTGCATCGATGTGACTGGCTGACCCGTTGGCAGAGCGGCGCTCCACGTGCGCACGATTGCGAAGACTTGTTGCCTCGATCCAGAAATTTGGCTGATTACGAAGTGTTATCATTTGTCAAATAACGTAAGGTAATCCAATCGAACTGGGTTTTTCTTGAGCTACAAAGCGCCTATGCCGAGGCATCGCTTATGACCGTTCCTTTGTCGGGCGTTGCACCAAAGGTGATGGCATCTTGGCTCGTTTGCTTTATCCGATCCGAACGCGGCAACGTCGCGATCATCTTTGCGCTGGCTCTCCTGCCGATGATCATGATGGCTGGGCTCGGCATCGATGTCGCTCGGACGCTCGCCGCGAGAACAACGCTGCAAGGAGCCGCCGACGCAGGAGCGCTTGCTGCCGCAACGGAAACTGAGGCGACCTTGCAGGCAGGCGGAAGCGTCGCAATTGCTCAGTACGCCGGCGTGCTTGCGGGGCAGCAGGTATTCATTGCCAACTCGACCAAAGTCGGTCGGTGGCTCGGTGCCGTCCCCGCGCCGATCGTACAGGTCAATCCGGGCGCAGCCAATATCACGGCCTTGGTGTCGTTTACGTCACCCGTGCCGACCGCATTCGGCAAAATCGTCGGCATCAAGAATTTCAACATTGCGGGCAGCGCAGCGTCGTCACTTACCTTGCCCAAATATCTGAACATCTCGGTGGTGACCGACATCTCGCAGTCGATGGGCCTTGCGGCCACGACCTCGGGGCAGAGCCAGTTGGCCTCACTTACCGGTGGGTGCCAGTTCGGCTGTCATGTTTACCAGAGCGGTCAAACGGGTACGCAACCCTACGAGGCACAGGCGCACGCCGCCGGGATCCAGCTGCGCATCGACGTGATCCGTCAAGCGACGCAGAACATGATCCAAACGGCACAACAACTCGCGACATCGACTCCATACATTTCCTTCGGCCTCTACACGCTTCAAGGCGGCAACAATACGACGGACAGCTACGGTCAGACGGCAAACGGCAAACCGTTGGCCACGCTTGCCTCTCCTTCAACCAATTACACCTCCCTTTACGCTTCCGCGGGCAACCTCGATCTTGGTGCCAACAACGGAAACGGCATCGGCGACACGGATTACGCCGATGCGATGACAGCGCTGACATCCACCGTGCCGGCCTCGGGCACCGGCACGTCAAGCAGCCCGCAGCAGTTCATTTTCCTGATGACCGATGGTGTCGACGACGTTTGGGCTTCAAGTTTTTCAAGTTGCCCATCCGGAACGGTGGGGTGGAACGGCAGTCATTGTACGATGGCGTTCGATCCGACGACCTGTGCCGCCCTCAAAAACAAGGGCGTCACCCTTGGCGTCATCTACACAACCTACCTGCCTATTCCAGGTGTCGGCAGTTACGAGACGCTCGTCGCGCCTTTCATCAACAGTCTTGCACCCAATCTTCAATCGTGCGCTTCGCCAGGCTGGTTCTACCAAGCCTCGGACGCCAACGACATCCAGGTCGCGATCAATGCGCTCTTCGCCAAGGCGACGGGACATGGGGTGCTCACCCAGTAGAAGGCGTGGGTCAGGTCGAGCTGAGAGCTATGGGCGCGCAACAGGAAGCTTTCATGAAGGCGGCATGGTGGACAGGTGGACGCGGCGCGGGCGAATTGCGCCGCTTCGGCGGTGACCGACGCGGCGCGACAGCTGTCGAGTTCGGGTTGGTGGTGACGCCATTCCTGGCAGTCATCTGCGCCATCTTCGAGCTTGGCTTCGCCAACTTTCAAAACGAGATGCTTGCCAATGCCGTGAACGATGCGTCGCGTGCGATGCTGACAGGTCGGCTGCAGACGGCCAATGTGACGACCGTGCAGCAGTTCGTGTCGTCTTACCTGTGCCAATCGACCGGACGCACGCTGCCATCGAATTTCAACTGCTCCAACCTGATCGTCGATGTGCGGCCAGCGACGACCTTTGCCGCCGGGGACACATCGAACAACTTCTACAAAAGTACAACCAACGAGTTCTGCCCAGGCCAGCCCGGACAGATCATGGTGATGCGCATCGCCTATCCTCTGCCGGCGATCTTTCCCGTCAACCTGTTCAGTCGCGCGGCAGGGGTCGTCACAGACGTGCCGAACTTGTCGGGGCGCTATCATATCCTAATGGGTGAGGCACTGTTCGAAGAGGAAAACTATTCGGGGACTTACACGTCCCCATCGGGCTGCTAGGAGACGGATCGTGCAAGGTATCGAAGCCTCGCTCATCAGCTCCGCCGGAGGCATATTTGCTGGGATGCGGCGGTTGGTTGCCTTCGTGAAATCCCGTAGCGGCACCGCCGCCGTCGAGTTCGCCATCGTGCTGCCGGTCGCATTACTCGTTTATGTCGGGGTAGCCGAGGTCACCGACGGTGTCTTGGCAAGCCGGCGGGTAACGACCGTGACCAAAACCCTCACCGACCTTCTTTCCTTGCAAGGCACCACGACGCAATCGACCTCGACGCCAACGCCTGGAAATGCGGTATCGGCAACGACCTTGTCCGCACTCCTCACGTCCGCAGCGACGCTGATGGCGCCGGAGCCAACGACACCGCTCAGCATGACGATCAGTGCGATCGATGTGACGAACACAGCGCAGGGAACATGCTGTTCCGCCCTGGTCAGATGGTCATACACGCAGAGCGGCACACTTCGGCCCTGCCTGGTACAACTCACGGTACTTCCGTCGACATCCGACTATGCACTGACTCAAATCCCATCTGGGCTGCTGCCCTACGGAACGCAGCTTCCTGCGCCGCTCAGCGTGCTCATCACCGATGTGAGCTACACCTACCAGCCGACAATCAGCCAGAATATCCTGAATTTCGCTCCAACGATGCAGCGCACCCAGTATATGTTCCCAAGGGCAACCGGGCAGGTGACCGCGGGTGCTCTGCCCGCGAGCGGATCACAACACGGAATGGTCTGTTATTGAAGCGTCCATCGCATCTCCCTTGATGTGGAAGCCGCCCGTAGGCACGTCGACGAGCTAGCGAGACCGCCGGCGACATGCTGTTCGCCCCAAGCGGCAGCGGCTCGCCGGCATTGCGAGTATGCCCGGCGCGGTGTTCCTGATGGACGGCGCACGCCCGGCTCGCGCGCGGCCAACTCCGGCGGAGAGTTCGGCAACGGCAGCCAGCTCTACGGCGGCAAGGGCGGGATGAAGGTACTGTTCTGAGATAAGATGGTTGGCGGCGGCAAGCGCCGCTCGGAGGGCCTATGAACGCTTGGGTCGCGATCATCACGATTGCATCTTTGATCTTCTACTTCGTCACCGGTTTCCAGGTCGGCCGTGCGCGTGAGCGCTACGGCGTCGCTGCACCGGCGATGACCGGTCGCCCAGAGTTCGAGCGCTTCGTCAGGGTCCAGGCCAACACGTTGGAGTGGCTGGTCATCTATCTCCCGTCCTTGTGGCTGTTCGCCATCTACGTCGAAGCCCGCACTGGGGCCGCCCTCGGATTGGTCTGGATCGTTGGTCGCGTCCTGTACGCCCGCGCTTATGCCAAAGATCCCCAGAGCCGAGGGACCGGCTTCGCAATTCAGGCGCTCGCTGCTGCCGTGCTGGGGCTTGGAGCGATGGGCGGGGCTATCGTGAAGCTCGCGCACGGGTAATCCGCATGCGTTTCGAGGTGACGATAGAGCCGCCGTCGTCCTGACGTTTGAAGGGCGCAACGAGACGGAGATCCGTTCATGGCGAACGGCATCAAGAGCAACGACCTCCTCCGCCTCACTGGCGTGATGGTTGCGGCCGCCGCGACGGCGTAGGCGGTTCAGGGTCTAGGCTTTGGCAGCAACTCGACGACGGGCGAGCTTGCGTGGGTCATTGCCGCCGCAGCGATCGCTGGGGGCCAGGCGGAGCTCATCTTCACGTCGCTCACCGTGCGCAGCGGTGACAGGACGTCGAGCGCCTGAGTCTGATCAACCTGAACGAGAGCCTCCCGACGGCGCTGCGCGCCACTGGAACCGGGTTGTCGTGGAACGTTGGCTTCGCGCTCGGCGGCATCCTGCCGACCTTCCTGTCGCTAGAGCATTTTCGGCTTGAGCGGCGTCGAATGGTTCGATTCAGCGGACGTGCTTATTCGTGAGGCTTGCCGATGTCCGCACCGCTGTCGCCCGAACTGCGCCGCCGCGTGGTGCGGGCCGTCGAGCAAGGCTCGTCCCGCGCCAAGCCGCGCGTTGCTTCGAGGTCAGCCCGTCAGCCGCCATCAAGCTCCTGCACGTGACGATGAGGGCACCACGACCATCGCGCGCGACGTCAAGCGGGCAGCATTCGCGCACACGACCGAACGAGCGCATACCCTGATTTGGGCAACAATATACGTGACTCAGTGTTGCCGAGCAGATACACCCTGGTGCGGCGTCAGACGATCTGATAGGGGACCGGCAGGCTAGGTAGATGCTAGGTCCGGAATGTCAGAAGCAGCGCTGCTCCAATGCCCTGACCTGACCGGTATTTTGGACCGGGCCGAT
>CAXTFM010000015.1:27268-39507 GCA_964243435.1 uncultured Beijerinckiaceae bacterium | reverse complement strand
GCGCTTCTGCGTTTCACTCCAGTCCCCTTCGTGGACATGCAGATCGACCAGGAACCCCAGATCCGGCGTGACGACCCTGAGGACTCCGTTCGGCTTGAGCGTACGATATGCTTCGGCGAAGAAGTTGTCGGCGGCATGCTGAGTGATATGTTCGATCATGTGCTCGCTGAAGACGCACGAGAATGTTTCTGCTGAAAACGGCCATCGCTTCGTCGCGTCCATGAACACTGCTTGCGACGACTGCGGCCGAAAGTCTGTGTTCAACCATCCGTTCAGTGGATTGGCGCCGGTTCCTACCTGGATGCGTGGGTCGTCCGAGCTTTTCAAATACGCAGCAAAGCGCTGGTTGCGAAAAAGCCAGTTCTCGACGAACACATGCCGGACGTTTCTGGCCTTACGTCGCCAACGGTTCTCAACGTATGGCATTGCTACCCTCGATTCGGTGATGCAACAGGCTTTAGACTGTCTTAATGCGGTGCGCAACTTGACGAGCTTGCCGTTCGGCCCCCGATCAACGGGTCGAGCTGCGCCGAGCGCGAAACCACATGCCGCATCACGCGACCCTCAGCAGTTTACGGTCCGCGTCCTTGCGGTTGCCTCCATCGAATGGCCTCACGCGCGCAAACCCTCGGTGCGTCGTCGAAGCGGCCCGGACTCGAAGCGCGACATTCCCTGAACGGCGATCATCAGCTCGGCCGGCGCCCGAGCCACCGGCGCCGGAGGTGCCGCGCCTCGCTCAGGGCCAGGAAGCTCAGAAGGTGTCGGCCTTTGGCGCGCCATGCCGTTCGAACATCGCGCGCGAAACGGCTTGCCGCCGCCGCACCCATCTCGCTTGCGAAATGCCGTTGGAAGACACGGTTGAAGACGAGCAGGTCGTGGGCGCGCCCACGCGTCGCGTTGACGAACAGATCTCGCGCTTTTCGTTCGAAGTGCTTGCCCGACAGCACGGGGTGGTACACGCAGCCGTCCTTGCGATGGTTCGACAGGAAGTTCAGCGACATCGGGTTGTTGAACGACAGGGTTTCAGTCGAATAGAACACGTGTCCAAAGCTGTTGAGGTCGCGCATCCCAAGTCCATCGGTCGCGCAAACCGTCGCCACGAAGGCCTCGTCGTTGGGCCATGACTGCTTGTCGATCACGGCGCCCTCGGTCCTGATCGCGTCCGACATCGCGCGGCGGCGGTCAAGCAGGCGGTCGAGCGCTGAAGCCGACAGCCGCACGATCGAAAAAAGGCACCGGTGGACATCGGTCTCGAAACGACGCATCGCTCCAGCCCAGAACCAGTTCGGTTCAGCCCGCCGGCCATAGGCACACAAAAGACCCACTTCCGGAAACGCATCGAAGAACCGGAAGAAGCTCCCGATATCGTCCATGTTGAAGTAATCGTCCGGCTCGATCAGCCAATAGTTCGCTTTGTCGGGAAAGCGCTGCCGTACCGCGTAGAGTGCGTAGTCGCCACATCGCCAGCTCACGTCATCGGTTTGCAGCAAGCCGAGGTCGTGGATCAGCGACGGTGTCAGGGCGACGACGGGCCACCCGACGTCCTGTGGGATCGCGGTTGGTCCATGCGTTTCATCGACCGCGATGCAGACGTCCTCGCCGCTTGCTTCAAGCCGTGCGGCGAAGCGCTCGATCGAAGCATCCCAATAGTGCGTACGGAGGATGACGAGGCGCTGGGTGTCATGGTGCATGCTCATCGTGCCATCCTCGAAGCATCAGGCGACCTCGGCCTCACGCACGGTCGGGGCGCAGGCGTCGAACGGGTACGTTGCCCATGGGCGTTGGGGTGCGCCCATCCGGGCGCGTGGCCTTGCAACGGATTGCGCGGGCCTCGGGGCAGGCCGCGTCGGCGAGGACCTGGTTGAGGCTCTTTGAACGAGCACGATCGGAGGATCGGGCACCCCTTCGCTGCGTTGTGAGACATCTCCCGAACTGGGTGATCGATGTCAGGAGAACTGCTCCGATTGGATCGGGCGCGGATCCGGCCGGCGCAGGATCCCGCGCTTCTTGCAAAAGGCGACGAGGAACTTGCGGGCCGGCCGGTCGAACGAGATGTCGATGGCGTAGGTGACTGCCAACAGGAAGCCGATCAGCACGAACCCGCTCGTCGGCGGCGCGAGCCACCCGTGCACGACGCTCGAGTGCAGCAACAAGACCGCGAAGGGATACCCGAGCGGCAGGTGCAGAAGGTAGACCGCGTAGGAGGTGTCGCCGAAGAGCCGGCAGCCGCGCCGCAGGACGTGGGAGGGCTCGGCATGCGCGGCCACGTAGACGACCACCGGGCCGAGCAGCAGGAAGGCGACCGTGAAGGCGGCGTTGACCGACTGGAACGCGTTCGTGAACAGGGCGGCCGCGACCACGCCGAGGCACGCCGCGGCAAGCAGGTTGCCGTTGACGGCGGCCAAGCGGTCGTTTCGCCGGGCAAGGAAGACGCGATAGGTGACGACGCCCGCCAGGAACGAGAAGCCGACCCGGGCCAGCCCCACGCCGCTCGTTTTGATCGACAAGCCGACGTTGACCTGGTGGCTGGACGACATCGCGATCGACGCCACGAGCACGACGCCGCATCCTGCGATGAGGAGCAGCAGGACCCGGCGCGACAACGGGAACAGGACGCAGCAATAGGCGGCGTTGGCCAGGATCTCGAAGAACAGCGACCACCCCGCGATGTTGAGGGGATAAAGGGCGCCGGACAGGCTCAACGGCGATGGCACCATGAAGAACGACAACCCGAGCGACACCACCAGGGCGGACGCGGACCACCCGCCAGCCACCATGTACTTGTCGCCGAGGTAGACGCCGATCGCCGCGACGACGCTGCTCAGCGCGAACAAGGGCCAAAGGCGGATGAGGCGGTACACCATGAACTGACGCGCGGAAATGGCGCCGCTGGCGAGCTTGTCCTCGTAGGCATGCGCGAGCACGAAGCCGCTCATGACGAAGAAGAGATCGACGGCGAGGTAGGCGTGCCTGGGATGGAAGCCGAAAAACGCGCGGACATGCAGCATCACGACCGCGAGGGCGGCGACGCCGCGCATGCCGTCGAGCGTGTGGAAGATGGCCCTGTTTCGCGGCGCGTCCATGACAACCCCCTCAGCCGACCGCCCGTGACCGCGTCCGTTCATTCTTATAACAGGGTCGATGAGGCACGAGCTTGTCCGCGTTCGACGCGTGGCGCGGGGCCCGGAGCAGGACGCTGGAGCTGTTCCCGATCCGGAGCGATGCGCGTGCCCTCGTCGCCCGTCCCTCCCTCCGAGAACGTGATCGACCACTGCGATCCATTCCTTCGCGCCCTTGCGATCGACGACGCGCCGTTGGCCGATCGGCAAGGCCGCTGATGGCGCTCATGCGTCCTTGCAACCGGCAACGTAGACGCAGGGATAGGCGACGGCATTCAGCCTCGTCCTGATCAGCAGCTCCACGAGCTTCCGCTTCGAGCGGTATGCCCGCAGGTAATAGTTGCTGGACACATCGAGCACGCTTCCGAACGCGTTCCGACAAAGACCGCTCAGCTCGTCAACCGAGAAGCCGGCGTGAGCTCCCTGCTCGTTGCTCCACTTGCCGCGCAGCCGCATCCTGAGGTCGGCGATGTTGAACTTGATCTTCTGATGCAGGGGGCGTGCAGATCCAATATAACCAATCAGGCGCGAACGGTTGGGCGTTCCAATGAGATAGGTTCCGCCCTTGCGGAGGACCCGCGACATTTCGGAAAGCGCCCTGGTCGGCCCCGGGATGTGCTCCAAGGCATGAAACGAGAAGATGAAATCGAAGCTTTCATCCTCGAAATGCAGGTCCAAAGCGTCCATTTGGAGCAACCGCGCCGGTGCGGATGCCGCATGATTGAAATCGAAATCCTCGGTCGTGTCGATGCCGACTGTTTCGGCACCAAACTCCCGGGCCAGCTGACCAGCTTCCAGACCCGATCCACAACCGACGACAAGGATCTTCTTAGGATTGATCTTCAAGTCGACTCTGATGACGTCGATGAGCGACGAGGTTTTGAGGCCTTTGACGGTCTCGTCGAAGTGGCCCACGCTCGCTTTGCCGGTGGCGACTGATCTAGTCAAGGTCGGAACTCGCGGTCAGGCTCTCAAAGAGCGTAACAAAGCAATGCAGCATTGCACAACGCCGCTTCGCTCGCGGCCACCCTGATGTCACGCGCTGACGTCACGCGATATTGGCCAGGAACGGCTGGAGCTGCGCCGAGGCGATCTGGGCGTAGCCGGCGGCGCCGGGGTGGGTGCCGTCGCCGCTGTCGTAGCCCGCTTGCAGGCGCGCCGGCGCGCCGCCATCCGTCACCGCCGCATCGTAGTCGACGCAGGGCAGGTCGTGATCGGCGCGGCAGCGGGCGTTGATGGCGGCGCGCACGACGTCGGCGGCTGCCGAGCACGACGAGGACGGGAGCGCCGTGCGCCACGCCGCCACCATGCCCGAACGCTTCGCCTTGAGCAGGATGGCGCGCGACTTGAGGAAGGCGGCGTCCGCCAGGTTCTGGCTGGCGCCGATGCCGTCGTTGATCGACCAGGGCTGGCCGATGACGACGTGCGGACGGATCATGTTGATCCAAACATCGGCCATGTTGGTGAACCCGTCCACCGTTTGGCCCTGGTAGCCGCAGTTCGCCGCGTAAACCGGCCGCGCCAGCGTGGACAGCGCGTCGCAGGCGATCATCAGCGCGCCGTTGTAATCGTGCAAGGTTGCGGTGCCGTTGACGCTCACCATCGATTTCGCGCCCTGCTCGGTCGAGTCACCGAAGGCGAGCACCGTTTTCGCCAGCACGGTCGTGGCGAAGTCGATGGAAAGCGCCGCGACGAGGCTGCGCGTCGGCGTGCCGATGCCGCTCTGGTTGGAGGCGGCGTAGTTGCCGCTCTTGTAGTACCCGTTCCACGGCCGCCGCGCGGCATAGGCTGCCGCCTGGGCATCGAGCTGCGCCGGCGTCGGGGTCGCCGCGTTGAGCTGCCCGCTGCCCACATGCACGCGGAACATCAGCAGCGGCGGGGCCCCCGACACGTCCGAACGGGCGAGGGAGATCGCGGTGAAGGGGATCTTGGCCGCGCCCGGCCGGTAGCCGAACACGCCCGGCGCGATGTAGCCGCCCGTCGGGACCACCCAGGGGCCGCCGGGCACGACCGTCCAGGGCACGGCCGCGCCCGCGCCGTCCACGGGGCTGTAGCCGTCGTTCGCCGCAGCGGTCGGCGCGACGCAGCAGGCGTCGATGACGATGGGCGCGGTCTGGTTGTTGTAGATGGTGATGGCTCCGCCGGTGAACGGCGCGTCGGAGGGCACGAGCTGGCAGTGCGTCAGCCCGTTGCCGCCGGTGAGCCCGCCGGGACGGTACAGCTTGGCGGTCGCGACCTGCGCCTGCGGGGCGGGATAGAAGATCTGCGGGGGTTTGGGCGTCACCGCGCCGGGATTGAACATCGCCTCAGTTCCGCGACGCGCGGAGCTTCAACGTCGCGTCCGTCGCCGTGGCCAGGGTGATGGAGCCGCGCGCCACCGGCACCACCCACAGCGAGGTCGTCTTGCCGGCGTCCTCGCAGGCGTAGAACTTCGGCGCCGGGACCACCTCGCCGAGGCTGTCGGCAGCGCCCAGCGCGGTCCAGTCGGTCAGCTTCAGCACCTTGGACACTTTGGGCCGGTCGGCAGCGGCGATGGTGAAGGCGGTGCCGGCGGCGTAGCTGCCGCCGGGCTGCGCGCCGAACATCACGAGGTCGACCTCGATCGTGTTGGCGGCGGCGAGCTCGAGCGAGGCGCCGACGATGAGGCCGGACCCGTTGGCGACGCGGCCCATGCCCGTGACCTCGATGGGCGCGGCCATCGCCTGCCCGGCGGCGTAGGTCGTCGAGGTCGACGGCCCGAACTGCGCCTGGAACCTGCCGACGTTGCCGCCGACCTCGCCGAGGTGCGCCTCGCCCGCGCCGAGCGCGCCGCCGGCCTGGAACGGCGCCCCGAGCGTCGCCTTGACCGACTGCACGCTGGCGTCGAGGGCGACCCCGTTGAGCGCGCCGAGGTTCACCGTGCCGTCCGAGCCGATCGACACCCTGTTGCTTGCGCCGGGCGCGGTCTGGTCGAGACCGACCTTGCCGACGACCGCCGCGCCGCCGGCGAGCGTCACGGCGCCGAGTCTCGCCCACATCCCCTTGGCGACGGCAACGAGGGTGCCCTGCCCGGTGCCGCCCCAGGCGGCGTCCCCCGTCGAGCCTTGCGCGGCGTCGGCGCCGTCGGCGAGTGTAATGGGGCCGCCCGACGCGCCGCCGCCGCCCCCGCCGAGCGACGACCCGACGTCGGGCGCGGTCACCACGACGCGCGCCGGTTGCCCGAGCGCCAGCGCCCAGACATGGGTGGCGGTGCCGAAGAAGCGCGCGCCGCGCAGCGGCTCGCCGTCGACGAGCGAGGCGGGCGGCTGCGCGTCGGACAGCGCCAGCAGCACGTTGGCCCATTCCGGCCCGTGCGCGGACACGGTGAGCGGGCCGGCGCCGAGATCGGACCACCCGGTCGGCGCGAGGAGGACGGCGTTCGTCAGCAGCGGCATGGTGGACCTCGAAAGCGCATCGATGACGGAATGCAAAGCATAGCGATCGTAACGCCATGCGGGACTACATGCGTCCATTGACGAGCGTGAGGCCGGCGAAGTCAACGTGTCGGTACAGGCGTAATCCAGACAGTGTACACGCCGTCGTGCGGGCCGGGTCCGATCGGCGTCGCACCCGAGACGGATGGCTGGCAAACGCGGAAGCACCCGGTGGCGACGTCGTCGCCACCGGGTGCCAGGCCGTTTCGCGCGGCGCGGCCGCGCGGCGTTTCCTCAGGCGTGGGCCGCCGCGGGATGGGTGATCTGGAAGTCCGCGGCGGTGAGGGCCGCCGGCGCGACGTGGTCGACCGTGATCGTGTCGGCGGCGCTGAGATGGATGATCGTGCTCGCATGATCCGCGGACGCGGTCATCAGGGCCTGCAGCTGGGCGAAGGTGTCGATGCCGGCAACGCTGATCTGGATGGTGTCGTGGCCGGCGGCGTTGCCGGCGTGGAACCCCTTGATCGTGTCGGCGCCGCCATTCGGCCCGAAGGTGAAGGTATCGTTGCCGAAGCTTTGGAAGGTGTCGGACACCCCGGCGTTCCCCGCCAGGGTGAGGCCGCCGGCCGACGCGGTCGTGGTGTGCGACCCGTTGGCGTTGGTGATGTCGACCACCGTGCGCAGGCCGGCCGCGTTGTAGCTGTCGTGCTCGCTCGACCCGTTCGCGCCGGCGAAGTTCCAAACGTCCTTGGAGCCGTCGGCGTGGAGCGCCGTGCTGGTCAGGTGCGCCCCCGCCGAGCTGTACGTGTCGGTGGTGGTGCCGCTTGCCGCGACGACCTGCTTGAAGATCAGGGTGCCCGCGGACGTGTAGCGGTCGTCCTCGACCAGCGCGCCGTTCGCCGCGTAGGCGGTGTGCTCGCTGGTGTAGCTCTGCCCCGTCACCGCGTTGTTGGTGTAGTCGCGCGTGCCGTCGGCGTGCAGCACGTTCTCGTTCAGGAGGACGCCGGCGGCGCTGTAATGGTCCGTCGTGGTGGTGCCGGCGGCGACCACGACCTTGCCCAGCAGCGTGCCGTTCGCGGCGTACTGGTCGTCCTCGACCAGCTTGCCGGCGGCGTTGTAGACGGTGTGCTCGCTCGTGTAGCTCTGCCCCGTCACCGCGTGGTTGGTATAGTCGCACGAACCGTCGGCGGAGATGATTTTCTCGTTCAGGAGGGTGCCGGTGGCGCTGTACTGGTCCGTGGCGGTGGTACCGGAAACGACCACTTTCTTGGCCAGGAGCACCCCGTTCGTGGCGTACTGGTCGTCCTCCACCATGGCGCCGGCGGCGTTGTAGGCGATGTGCTCGGTCGTGTAGCCTTGTCCCGTGACGGCATGATTGGTGTAGTCGCGCGTGCCGTCGGCGTGCAGGACGTTCTCGTTCAGCAGGACGCCGGCGGTGCTGTAGTTGTCGGTGGTCGTGCCGGCGGCGCCGGGGCTCTGCTTGAAGAGCAGCACCCCGCTCGCCGCATACTGGTCGAGTTCGACCAGCGTGCCGGCGGCGTTGTAGAAGGCCTGCTGCATCGCGTAGTTCTGTCCCGTCGCGTAGGTCGTCAGGGCCGAGCTGCCGTCGGCGTTGGTGACGGAGGTATCGGACAGGGCGCCGCTCGCGCTGTAGTGGCTGACGGCGGCGAAGGTGACGCTGCTGACCGCGGTTGTTGAGGTGATCGCCGCGCCCGAGATCACCGCCTGGAGCTTGGCGCTGATCACGGCGCCGACGGACTGGGCGAGGCCGGACGCGGTCGGCGTGAAGTTGCCGCTCGCCGCGTTGCTCAGGCCGGGGTTGCCGTATTTCTCGCCGGTGCCGAGCGTCATCACCCAGTTGTTGTAAAGGTGCGTATCGCCGGCCTGAAGATAGATCAGGTTGTTGGAATGGTAGGCGCCCTGTTGCTTGAACACGGAGTCGCCGTCGTTCAGCGAGATGATGTTGTTGGCGACGTTGACCTGGGCCGCCGTCACGCCCGGCGCGTCGAAGAAGATGGTCGCCATCTCCTTGCTGGCGTTGGTCTGGTCGACCACCGTGTTGTTCGTGACCTGGACGTTGGAGAAGGTGGCAGCGAAGGAGCCGCCGCCGTTGTGGATGTCGATGAAGTTGCCGTTGTTGAGGGCGACGTTGTTGCTGATCGTGATGTTCGACAGCACGGCGCCGGCGCTCCCGCCGGCTTCGAGGAAGCCCTGCGAGCCCGCGACGTAGTTGTCGTGGATCGAAACGTTGGTCATCGTGCCGAAGAGCTCGATGCCGCCGCCGTCCGTGCCGTAGTCGTAGCTCTGCGCCTTGGCATCCACGATCTTGTTGAAGGACACCTCGTTGTACGAGTTGCCGATCACGACGCCGTTGGCGCCGTAGTCGTCGTTGTTTGTCGCCGCGATCGTCGCCGCGCTGGTGGTGTTGGTCGGCGTGTCCTTCACCATGTGTAGGTCGTGGATGTAGTTTTCCGTCACGAGGTTGTGGGTGCCGTTCAGCAGCACGCCCTCGCCGACGTTGGTCATCTCGCTGTTCTGGACGGTGATGTAGCTCGACGTGGAGGCGACGTTCACCGCCGCCTGCGTCGCGTTGTGGAAGCCGATCCCGTCGATGGTGACGTAGTGCGCGTTCTTGAGGTCGATCGCGTCGCTGTACATGACGGTCGACGTGTTGTTGATGATCGGCTTGTCGCCGGTGCCGTAGCTCGTGATGGTGATCGGCTTGTCGGCGGTGCCCGAGGCGGTCAGCGTCAGCGCGGCCGAGCCGGCGGCGTCGACGTTGTAGACCGTGCCGGCCTTGAGGGCGACGGTGTCGCCGGGCTGCAGGCTGATCTTGCTCAGCGCCGCCAGATCGGCGAACGGGCTGCCCGCCGAGGTGCCGCTGTTCTTGTCGCTGGCGTTCGCCGCCGAGTTATCGATATAGTAGGTGGTCATGACCGCTCGCCCATCCCCGCGTTCGTTCCATGACGATGGCCGCCGGGGTTGAAGCTTGAACGCGGGATTTCACTAAAATTGATTCGAATTGGCGTCGCTGTTCCCTGCGGACGGAACGGTCAGCCCGGTTGCTTAACGCGGGGTGAGGGCGGAGCCGACATCGGCCGGTCGCCGGAGAAGGAAAGCCCTTCCTCGGACACCCGTTCGAGGCCGTGCCGTCGGATCGCGCCAGGCATGGGTCGCGCGCGATGAGTTCCGACATGGCGGCGGAAACGGCGGTCGCGAGGGCCGCGCCGTTCCTTCCTGCCGCGCAGATGCCGGCGCAGCGCGGCGAGATTCCCAGCCTCGATGGCTTGCGCGCGCTCAGCATCCTCCTCGTGATGTGCACGCACTTCATCAGCGGCAAGGTGTTTCCCGGCGGGTTGGGGGTGCTGGTCTTCTTCGTCATCAGCGGGTTTCTCATCACCCGCCTGCTTCTTCACGAGTTCAAGCAAACGGGCACGGTCCGCCTCGGGCCGTTCTACGCCCGGCGGCTGCTGAGACTGTACCCCGTCATCATCGTCTACACGGCGGTGGTGACGGGGCTGGCGATCGAACGCTTCGGCAAGGTTTCCCTCGGCGAGATCTGCTCGGCGTTGTTCTACTACGCGAACTACTACTTCGAGTTCGGACGCGCCGACAGCGACTTCGGCTATGTTCCCGTCTCGATCCTCTGGTCGCTGGCGATCGAGGAGCACTTCTACATCGTCTTCCCGCTGCTGCTCCTGCTGCTCGCGCGCGACGTGCGCCTGCTGCTCGCGGGCATGCTGGTCGTCATGGTCGCGGCCCTCGGCCTCCGCCTCCACGCGGCCCATGCCCATCCCGAGTACCTGACCAGCCACTTCTTCTATTTCAGGACGGAGATGCGGATGGACTCGCTCGCGACCGGCGTCCTCATGGCGGCATTGTGCGAGCTGCGGGCCGGCAGGTTTCTGCTGCTGTGGGCGAACCGGCCGGCGGCGGTCGCCGGAGCGCTCGCGGCCGTCCTGTTCTGCCTCCTGTTCCGGGACCTTTGGTTCCGCGAAACGCTGCGCTACTCGATCCTCAACCTCGCCGTCGCCGTGGCGATCGCGGCCGTGCTGTTCTCGAACCGCTACCCCCTCGCCAACGCGGCCCTGAACAGCCCCGTCCTGGTGTCCGTCGGCCGCCTCAGCTACTCCCTTTACGTTTGGCATCTCGGCATCGGCTTCGCGGTCGCGCCGCTCGGCGTGCCGTTCTGGCCGAAGGTCGCGGTGCTGTTCCTGCTGTCGTTCCTCACGGCCTACCTTTCGTATGATTTCGTCGAAGCGCCCTTCATGCGGCTACGGCACCGCTTCGGATCGGTGAAACGGCAAGCCTCCCCCCTGTCCGCGTTTGCCCCGACCCGCCGCCTGCGACGAGAGGGCGACCGGGACGGCGTTTGACCGGACCCGCTACGGGCCAGGGCGGTGGGAACACGGCGGTGAGGCGAAGTTTCGCCCGGCGGCAGTCTCGGTAACGGCGCAGGAGCAGGCGAAGGTGGCGGGCTTGTCCACGATGCGGCGCGGGGCGCGCAAGGCATCCATCCTGGTCTTGGCGCTGTCCCACCCCGCGGGCGTCGCGGCGCAGGAGTCGCCGGCTCAAGCAAGCCTCGGCGCAAGCTGGAGCCGGCCGCTCTTCGATCGCACGCTCAGCGCCAGCGAGCGGCGGGCGCCACTCCCGCCCGAGTTCGACGACGCGATCATGCGCATCGAAGGCATCCATGACCCGACGCGGGTCGGCTTGTTTGGACCAGCCCTGCGCATGCAGGTGCGGGCGGGCACCGCGTCGATGACGGACGTGTTCGGCGATCGCTGGCTCCTGCGCGACAACGACCCCAACGTGCATTACCGCGTTCGCTTCCTCGCTCGTGCGTGGCTGTTCGCCGGCGAACGCACCTGCGATGAGTTCCGGCGCTTCCGGACCGAGGACGGAACGGTCGCCCTCGACAGGCTGTCGACAGCGGACTGTGCCCGGCTCCAGCGGGGGAACAAAGCGGGCTGGGCGGACATGTACCCGCGGGTCGCGACCGCACCCTTGACCCTGCCCCTCTTCGCGGCGCCCTACCCGGGAGGCCGCCTGTCCGCCGTGGACCTCAGGGCCGCCCAGGAGGCGCGAGTCCGCGCCTTGCGCGAGAAGCTGCTGCTGATGTCGCCCCGCGCGCCGAACAGGTCATAGGGCCGATGTCGCGTCACCATACGGGATGCGGCGTCACTGGGCCGGTCGGGCGCGTCCCGGATACGCCAAACCGTGTGCGCTGCAACGCGCCGGCCGTCACAAACCCGAGGCGCTGCACTCCATGGAAAGCGGCAGGAGTTCGTGCTGCAAGGGCGTCGAGCCCTCTTCCAAGACGTCCTGCGCCTTTGCAACGAGGACGGCGAACATGATCAACGAGGGCAGCACCGCCCCGATCGCACCGACCGCCACGCCATCCCAGAAAAGACCGAACATCGTTGCCTCGCGAAGTTTCGTAATCAATCCCGCGGACGAAGCGAAGGTTTCGACGGATCGGTCGCGGTGTGATCCGACTTACGTCTAGGGGTTGTGGATCTGATGGTCCGCTTCGTGCGACCCGCCCATGCCGCCCGCATCGCGAGCGCAGCGACGCGGCAGGCCACGCCGCCCGTCGCTTGCGATGCCGGTCGGGCGGACCGGGCAGCTATGGCGCGCCGACGACGGATTGCCGGTCGCCGCGGCGCCGCAGGCAAACGCCGTCTCGCTGAAACGCTCGCCCGCTGCTAGGCTTGCCGCCCGATGA